>JBIOEC010000064.1:0-6484 GCA_044445645.1 Gammaproteobacteria bacterium
CCATCGCTTTGAATTTCATCATATTTTTAATATATACCCAATTTTCACCGGGAATTACTGAATAATTACTTGTCATAATTGTCATAATTTTAATTGCTGAAATAAATTTAACATCTCGATGAGATTAATCGCCGACTCATAGCCTTTATTACCGGCTTTGGTGCCCGCACGTTCAATAGCTTGCTCGATTGTGTCAGTGGTTAACACTCCAAAGATAACGGGTTTATTTGAGGCTAAAGACACTTGAGCCAAACCTTTAGTGCATTCACCCGCAACATAATCAAAATGTGGAGTTAATCCGCGGATGACAGCCCCTAAAGCGATGCACCCATCAAACTGGGAAATAATTTGTTGCGCCAACAAAGGTAATTCAAATGCTCCAGGAGCACGAAATAGATGAATTTTATCTTCACCCAAACCATGTCGCAGCAAACCATCAACCGCGCCTTCAACTAAGCTATTGACGATGAGATGATTAAAGCGCGAAGCAATAATAGCAACTTTGGGCTTACCAATTATTTGCAAATTCCCTTCGGTAATTTTTATATTGTGGCTCATCGGAAATTCCTCTTTTATTTTGTAACTCAAAACCAGGTTAAAGTCGTTACCTTGTTTTTATGTATTCAATTAAATCATTGATCGTGCCAATTTTTAACTGGTGCCGCTTAGCAAACTCTACCAACTCTAATCCGCGCGCCATGTCACCTTCTTCATTTAAAATTTCCACCAAGGTGCCAGCAGGTTTAAAACCGGCGAGACGGGCTAATTCACAGCTTGCTTCTGTATGTCCCGGACGCTCTAATACTCCACCATCCGCTGCCATAATCGGAAATACATGGCCTGGACGTACTAAATCGCTAGGTTTAGCATCTGAGGCCACAGCCGTACGAATAGTATGTGCACGTTCAGTGCAGGAAATCCCTGTGGTAACGCCTTGTGCCGCTTCGATAGAAACGGTAAAGTTAGTATGATAGAGCGATTGATTATTATTCACCATCAACGGTAACTCTAAATACTCACATCTTTCGCGAGGCAACGGCAAGCATACTAAACCGCGGCCATACCGTGTCATAAAATTAATATGCTCAGCTTCGATACACTCTGCTGCCATAATTAAATCACCTTCATTTTCCCGGTCGGGATCATCTACAATGATCACCATTTTTTTTTGCTGAATTTCTGCAATTATTTCAGGAATAGAACTGATATAAGGGGCTAAAACTTCTTTCATTATAAATTACCTAATAGTTGTGACCATTTTTCTTTGTTATTGATTTCTTCTTTCGATCCTAACCAACGGGCGACATACCGTGCAATTAAATCAATTTCAATATTAGCTTCTTCACCTATTTTTAGATCGTTTAATGTCGTATTTTCATTCGTGTGGGGAATTATTGTAACACCTACCCTATCCTCTTCCACACTATTGACGGTAAGGCTGATTCCATTCAGAGCAATCGAACCTTTAACGGCAATATAAGCTAATAAATTTGGGGGAACTCGCCAGGTTAATTCTTGCGCTCGGGCAACTTCTTGCTTATTCACGAGTTGTGCTATGCCATCCACGTGCCCGCTTACCAAATGCCCGCCTAGATAACTATTTAACTGCAGACATTTTTCTAAATTAACCTTTTGTCCCACCCGCATTTTTCCTAGGGTAGTTTTTTCTAATGTATGCACTGAAGCATCCATCTGAATATAGGGCGGATGCAAAGCTACCACCGTCAAACATGCGCCATTAACTGCGATACTGTCGCCTATTTTAACATCTTGCATAGGTAAAGTATTGGCATTGATTTCCAACCTTACATCTGCACCAAAAGGCTTAATCTCATTTATTTTGCCAATGGCTTGGATTATTCCAGTGAACATTGTTTATGTTTTTTCCCAAATTTGTCATTCAAATACGTTTCATACCGCCGCGGTTCCTGGAGCTAGAACTCAGGATAATCTACAAATAATCCTTAAATCCTTGCCAATCTGCTTATATTCCATATATTCTAATTCTAATGCTTGGGATAAATCCGTCAGTTCTGTCAATTGCACTAAGGGTCGTGCATCTGGTCCTAGGAATTTGGGTGCCAAATAAATCATCCACTCATCTACTAACCCCGCTTGGCTTAGAGCCCCAGTCAATCGCGGGCCAGCTTCCACTAGGATCTCATTAATTTCTTGTGAGGCTAACCAGTCCATAATAAACAAAAAATCCATCTCCTCATTTACCACCGGTACAGGAATAATCCTAACCCCAGAACCTTTCCAGTTAGAGGATATTTTAGTGTCTTGACGCGTAAAGAGGATTACCTCACCAGCAATTTGATAAATTTGATGAGAAGGTAAGGTGCGCAACTGGGCATCAAGTACAATCCGGTATGGCTGCAGAACATTTAAACCCGTTAATTTTTCTATATTAGCAATTACGGTAGGATCTCGCACATTCATTTGCGGATTATCATCGATTACCGTCTGGCTGCTGGTCAGTATAGCACACGCCCGTGCGCGCCAATACTGCACATCTTGGCGGGCAGGCTCGCTGGTAATCCAATGGCTGGCACCATTTGCCAGTGCTGTGCGGCCATCTAAACTCGCTCCCAGCTTTACCCGGATATAAGGCCGGTTTGATTCTATCCGTTTAAAAAAGCCTTTATTGAGCTGATAAGACTCATCTGCACCTACCCCGATTTCAACCTCAATGCCAGCAGCACGTAAGGCTCTTACACCTTTACTATTCACTAATGGATTGGGATCTAATGTTGCAATAACAACTCGCTTTATCTTTGCATGTATAAGGGCAGGCGCACAGGGAGGCGTTTTTCCTTGATGAACACAGGGTTCTAAAGAAACATAACAAGTAGCATCTTGCGCTAATTCTCCAGCTTGTTGTAAAGCGTAGACTTCAGCATGTGGACCACCGGCAGATTGATGCCAGCCTTCCCCAACGATTTTATCTTGGTTAACAATTACGCATCCAACTCTGGGGTTTTTGCGCACGGAATAGAGGCCTTTATTAGCTAGCTCAATCGCCCTTTTCATGTAATCTGAGTCGCTTGGCATTACCCCTCAGCCTCTAAACGATCAATCTCACGCCGAAATTCCGCCACATCTTCAAAACTACGATAAACTGAAGCGAAGCGTACATAGGCCACTTGATCTAATTCTTTTAGCTCTTCCATAATCCATTCACCAATTAAGCGTGCAGGAACTTCGCGCTCGCCTGTTACCCGCAAACGATGCTTAATTCGGCTTAAAGCTTGCTCAATACGGTCGGTACTGACTGGGCGCTTTTCTAAAGCTTTTTGAATACCACCCTTTAGCTTGTCTTCATCAAATGGAGCGCGTCTGCCATCCCGTTTGATAATTCGGGGCATGATTAATTCTGCCGTTTCATAGGTTGTATAACGCTCACTGCATTCTACGCACTCACGGCGTCTACGTACCTGATCACCCTCACCGGCTAATCGGGAGTCAATCACTTTGGTATCACCGGCACCACAAAAAGGACATTGCATTTTTTTACTCCTCTTACCAGGGCCATTCAGTGATGAGTTAGTAAAATATCAAATGCGTCATTCCCGCTTAGAAAGACTTGCTACAAGGTCAAATCTGGCAGCGGGAATGACGCATTTTGATATTTTACTAACTCATCACTGAATGGCCCTACTTCTCTTACTTATACACTGGAAACTCTCTGCATAATTTGATGACTTGTTGTTTTACTTTTTCCTGCAGCTCTAGGTCTTCTAAATTATCCAAAATGTCGGCAATCCAAGTAGCCACTTGTTGTGCTTGCTCGGTTTTAAACCCTCGAGTCGTCATCGCTGGAGTACCAATACGTAAGCCACTGGTCACAAAAGGACTTTGCGGGTCATTCGGCACAGCGTTTTTATTGGTGGTGATATGGGCATTTTCTAAAGCGGCTTCGGCAGCTTTACCGGTTAAACCTTGTTTAATCAAACTCAATAAGAATAAATGATTATCCGTTCCACCCGATACAATAGAATATCCGCGATCTTGCAATACCTTAGCCATTGCACGGGCGTTGACTACGACTTGCTGCTGATAAGTTTTAAATTCAGGTTGCAGCGCTTCTAAAAAGGCTACCGCTTTAGCTGCAATCACATGCATTAACGGACCGCCTTGAATGCCTGGAAACATAACTGAACTTAGTTTCTTAGCAATTTCAGGTTGCTGATTCGTCATAATAATGCCACCGCGCGGACCGCGTAAGGTTTTATGCGTAGTAGTGGTCACTACATGGGCATGGGGCACTGGACTAGGATAAACGCCAGCTGCGACTAATCCAGCAACATGCGCCATATCCACAAATAAATAGGCGCCTACTTTGTCGGCTATTTCACGAAAACGTGCCCAATCTACGACTCTAGAGTAAGCAGAAAAGCCTGCTACTATCAGCTTAGGTTGGTGCTCTACGGCTAAACGTTCTACAGCCGCATAATCAATCTCACCGCTCTGGGAATCGATGCCGTATTGTATGGCATTATAAATCTTGCCAGAAAAATTTACTTTTGCTCCATGAGTTAAATGGCCGCCTTGATCTAAACTCATACCTAAAATAGTATCGCCTGGGTTTATCAACGCCATATAAACCGCCATATTCGCCTGAGAACCTGAGTGCGGCTGCACATTGACATAATCAACACCGAATAACTGCTTAGCACGTTCTTGAGCCAAAACTTCAACTTCATCCACAAACTCGCACCCGCCATAATAACGTTTACCAGGATAGCCCTCTGCGTACTTGTTAGTTAAAACAGTACCTTGAGCGGCCATAACCCGCGGACTAGCATAATTTTCCGAGGCGATCAGTTCAATTTCATCTTCTTGTCGAATGACTTCATGCTGAATGGCTTGCCATATTTGAGGATCAAAATCTGCTAGGGTGGTTTGGTTGTTCATGAGTACTCCATCTAGGTTATAGGCTTTTATATGCACCATTTTATCGCATTTGCTACAAAGTTGCTAACCTCTTGTTCAGGGGTCGATTTTTCAGATGCCTAAGAACTAGATACTATCTAATACCTCGCTTAATCGGGTTGCCGCTCGCACTTTCAGCGCCCCTCCTTTGTACTGTTTTACATTTGCAGCCGGAACAATTGCCTGAGCAAATCCGTGTTTTGCTGCTTCTTGTAAACGCTCTAAGCCACTGGGGACAGGACGCAACTCTCCCGCCAAACCCAACTCACCAAAAACCACTAAATCTCTAGGTAAAGGCTGATTGCGTAAACTAGATAACACGGCCAAGGTGATGGCTAAATCAACCGCGGTTTCTACCACTCGAACCCCGCCGACTACATTCACGAAAACATCTTGGTCATAGGTGGCGATATTTCCATGGCGATGTAATACCGCTAATACCATGGTTAAACGATTGGCATCTATGCCTACTGTCACCCGACGAGGATTGGGTAAATAGCTCCTATCCACTAAAGCCTGCACTTCTACCAGTATAGGACGCGTACCTTCCCAAGTTACCATCACCACACTACCCGGGACAGGTTCTGGTGCACGAGATAAAAAGATTGCCGAGGGGTTGGTTACTTGTAATAAACCTTGTTCAGCCATGGCAAACACACCCAATTCATTCACAGCTCCAAAACGATTTTTAACCGCGCGCAATAGCCGTAAACGATTATCGGATTGACCTTCAAAATATAAAACGGTATCGACCATATGTTCTAGTACCCGTGGTCCGGCAATCATCCCTTCTTTGGTAACATGGCCTACCAAAAATACTGTGGTTTGTGAAATTTTGGCATACTGCACAAGTTGGGCAGCGCTTTCGCGCACTTGGCTGACGGAACCCGAGGCGGAGCTCACGCTATCGGTATACATCGTTTGAATGGAATCCACCACCATCACTTGCGGTTTTTCCTGCTCAGCTGCATTAATGATTTGTTCTACCAAAGTGGCCGCTAATAATTTGACAGGTGCATTAGCCAAACCTAAGCGCTCAGCGCGCAAATGGACTTGCTGTAAAGACTCCTCACCAGTGACGTATAAGGTTTTATGCTTAGCACTAAGTTGACTAAGCATTTGCAGCAAAATAGTTGATTTACCAATTCCTGGATCGCCTCCTAATAAAATGACAGAACCTGGTACCAAACCGCCACCCAGCACCCGATCTAGCTCTGCGAGTCCAGTCGTGATCCGCGGATGCTCTGAGGAGGACAAGGTGTTTAATGTCATTACCTGTGGCAAAGTACTTCCCGCATATCCTGACCGCTGATGATGCTTTACATTGACTTGAGAAAGTTCAGTAAAACTATTCCAGGCACTACAATCTGGGCACTGCCCTGCCCATTGCGGGCTTTCTGAACCACATTGATTGCATACATATAGGGTTTTGTGTTTCGCCATATTCTTAAAGTTCCACTAAATTGTTCATATTTTAATTCTAACATCTCTAATCAAACTAAAAAAGGAAAGCCGCTATTGTGGCGTAGCAAGGGCAAACGCATCTAAA
>JBIOEC010000065.1:0-6456 GCA_044445645.1 Gammaproteobacteria bacterium
CTATACCATCTTCTTTGACACTCAGTGGGTGATGAGTTCCGTGTTGTGCTCGAATAGTTAAGCGCCCATCCTCAGCTAATAAGGCAATCACATCGCTATTAAACACTTCAGCAATATAACCTACAGTAACTTCTAAAAGATGATCCACTCCACGCGTAGTAGCTAATTTTCGACTTAAACCGTGCAATGAAGCGCTGCGATTTTCTGCTAGGCGTGCGGCTTCTGCCTGTCTGCGAACCAATATGGTTAAGTTACTGATAATCAGACTGATGATTAGCATCGCGAGAAGGGTAAAAAAATATTCAATGTGGGCGACGCTAAAAGAATAATAGGGCGTGATAAAGAAAAAGTCATAACAAAGCACACTTAATGTCGATGCTAGAATTGAAGGCCCGGTGCGCCCAAAGAGTGCAGTGAGTGTTACACCCAGCAGATATATCATGATTAAATTGCTGCTGCTAAGAATGGGAAACAGCAACATGTTCAATACTGTACATATTGTAACAATTCCAATTGAGAAACCATAAATTTTCCATGGAATCTTCGGTTTATGTACTTTGTGGCTTTCTTTTACCCTAGTATGTTCTACATTTCCAGTAATAATATTGACATTAATATAGCCACTTTGTCTTACAATCTCATCTGATAAATTACTGAACAATAAATCATGCCAGCGCGAACGAATTTGTTTGCCAATCACGATTTGAGTAATGTTTTCATTATTGGCAAATTCAATAATCTCTTTAACCAGATCAAATCCAGCTATAATTCGCGTTTCTGCTCCTAACTGCTCTGCTAAGCGTAAGTTTTGAATAGCACTATTGCGTTGAACCTCAGTTTTGCCTAAGCGGGCTGCATCGATGTGTACAGCCATCCAATCAGCTTGCAGTGAGGCGGCTATGCGGCGTGCAGTGCGAATCAGTTTGATAGATTCGGCGTCAGGTCCGACGCAAACCATAATTTTTTCTTTGGTTGGCCAAATCTCTTGAATCCCTTGTCCTTGGCGGTAAGAAAGGGCTTCTGCGCCCACATGTTCTGCAGTGACACGCAAGGCGAGTTCGCGCAGTGCGATCAGATTTCCTTTACGAAAAAAGTGTGCAGCAGCAAGTTCGGCTTGCTCTGGAAAATACACTTTACCTTGTTGCAAGCGCTTTAATAATTCATCTGGCGGCAAATCGATCAATTCAACCGTATCCGCCATCTCGATCATAGAATCAGGAACAGTTTCTTTGATAATAGTATGGGTGATTTGTGCGACCACATCATTCAGACTTTCGATATGTTGCACATTCAGTGTAGTATAAACATCAATCCCGCGATTCAGAATTTCTTTTATATCTTGCCAGCGCTTAGAATGGCGTAAACCAGGTGCGTTCGTATGCGCCATTTCATCAATTAAAATGAGTCCTGGATTGCGACGTAAAGCTGCATCTAGATCAAATTCGGTTAATTCTTTTTCGCGATAGATAATTTTTTGCAGTGGAATTGTTTCAAGGCCTTGCTTCAAGGCTTCAACTTCTTTGCGGCCATGCGATTCGACTAGGCCAATGACTACATCCAAGCCTTGAGCACGTTTGATCTGTGCATCATTTAACATGCTATAGGTTTTTCCTACACCTGGTGCTGCACCCAAATAAATTTTAAGCTTGCCTTGGTTTTCATGTAGGGATTCTTCTTGAGCTTGTTTAAGAAGTTTTTCAGGATTACGACGTTGGTCCACTGTTATTATTCCTTATTTATAGGAATATTATCTAAAACAAGATTGAGTTCCAGCACATTAATTCGCGGTTCACCAAGAATGTAAAATTGCCGTGTTTTGAGATGATTTTGTATCAGACTCGCAATTTCCACCTCTGGAATATTACGTGCTTGCGCAATGCGTGCTACTTGAAAAAATGCGGCTTGTGGAGTGATATCTGGATCTAAACCACTCGCGGAAGAAGTCACTAGATCAACAGGAATGAGGCCATTTTTTGAGGGATTAGCTAGTTTCAATTGGCTAATACGGTTTTCAACAGTTTTTAAAAAGTCTGGGTTAGAGGGCCCGAAATTAGAACCAGAAGAACTTGCTGCATTATAAGGAAAAGGGGAGGTTGCAGAAGGACGGCTCCAAAAGTATTTCATATCAGCAAAAGATTGGCCGATGAGTAAAGAACCCATTACTTTATCTTGCGATTTAATTAGGCTACCGTTAGCTTGCCAAGGAAATAGCAGTTGAGCAATTGCCGTTACAGCATAAGGATATATAATGCCGGTTAAAACGATACATAATAAGAGTAAGATGCTGGCAGTTTTAAATTGTCGAAGAGCTTCAGTAAACATATTTTTATCCACATTGATCACAAACACGTACTCAACCTAGAAAAAGCAGTAGGGGCCTTGCTGCGGCTTTACTGCTTTTTTCTAAGTTAAACATAAATTCCTAAACCCACTAAAATTAAATCAATGGCTTTTATACCAATGAAGGGCACGATTAAACCACCCAGGCCATAAATAAAAACATTTCTACGCAATAACCGCAAAGCGGACACCCGGCGATAAGTGACCCCTCGCAACGCCAACGGGATAAGAAAAACAATTATCAATGCATTAAAAATAACCGCTGATAATATTGCACTATCAGGCGTAGCCAACTGCATAACATTTAGCATTTCCAATGCAGGATAGGTTGCGGTAAAAGCTGCTGGCAATATCGCGAAGTATTTAGCCACATCATTTGAAATACTAAAAGTGGTAAGTGCGCCACGAGTCATTAATAACTGTTTGCCAATTTCTACCACTTCAATTAGTTTAGTGGGATTGGAATCCAAATCTACTAAATTACCGGCTTCTTTGGCAGCTTGAGTGCCTGTATTCATGGCTACCGCTACATCCGCTTGCGCCAATGCGGGTGCATCATTAGTACCATCTCCGGTCATAGCGACTAAACGTCCTTCAGCTTGTAAGCGACGAATGAGCTTAAGTTTATCTTCAGGGGTAGCATTGGCGAGAAAATCATCTACACCAGCTTCAGCGGCAATAGCTGCGGCAGTAAGTGGATTATCCCCAGTCACCATAATGGTACGAATGCCCATTTCACGTAATTGTGCAAAACGTTCGCGGATTCCACCTTTAACAATATCTTTAAGATAAATCACACCTAATACTCGAGCATCTTCGGTTACTACTAACGGAGTTCCACCTTTGAGAGAAATGCTGTTAACGATGTGATTGACGGAACTTGGGAATGTGCCTGATAACTCTTTCACATAAGATTCAATTGATTCTGCAGCACCTTTACGAATTTGCCGTCCAGGTAGATTGGCTCCACTCATCCGCGTTTGCGCTGTGAAAGGAATAAATGTTGCACCCAGTTCGCCTAATTCACGACCACGTAAGCCATATTTTTCTTTAGCTAAAATTACAATACTGCGACCTTCAGGGGTCTCATCAGCCAGTGAGGACAGTTGTGCAGCATCTGCCAATTCTTCAATGCTTACACCTTCGGCAGGAATAAATTCAGCGGCTTGGCGATTTCCCAGTGTAATGGTTCCCGTTTTATCTAGGAGCAGCACATCAACGTCTCCGGCTGCTTCTACTGCACGACCCGATAACGCAATCACATTGCGTTGGATCATACGATCCATTCCCGCAATACCGATAGCAGAAAGCAGTCCGCCAATGGTGGTGGGGGCTAAACATACAAAAAGTGCTACGAGCACGGTAATTGCTACAGGAGAGCCTAAGTCACTGGCATGGCTACTATAAATAGAAAAGGGCAGTAATGTGGAGCACACTAGCAAGAATACAATAGTAAATGCTGCCAATAAAATGGTGAGTGCAATTTCATTAGGAGTTTTTTGTCGCTTGGCGCCCTCTACTAAACTGATCATGCGATCTAAAAAAGTTTCTCCAGGATTTGAAGTGATGCGAACGATGAGCCAGTCAGAAATAACTTGTGTTCCACCCGTGACGGCACTGCGATCGCCACCACTCTCACGGATAACGGGCGCACTTTCACCGGTAATAGCGCTTTCATTGACGGAAGCAATACCTTCAATAATCTCTCCATCGCTAGGAACAAAATCGCCTGCTTCAATCAGAACAATGTCACCTTTGCGTAAACTTTCGGATGGAGTCTGGGTGATAGGTGCATCCCGATCTGCTTTGGCTAATTTTTTAGCCTGAATTTTATGCCGCGATTGCCGCAATGATTGTGCCTGCGCTTTGCCGCGACCTTCGGCAATTGCTTCAGCAAAATTAGCAAATAATACAGTAAACCATAGCCATAAAGTAATCGCTAAAATAAATAGGGTAGGGGCTTCTCCATGTCCGAATAAGGCTTGAATAAACAAGCACGTCGTTAAAATAGAACCCACATACACGGCAAACATAACAGGATTACGAACTTGATTACGTGGGCTTAATTTTAGGAATGAGTCTCGTATTGCCTGCTTTAATATGGCGGAATTCCATAAAGACAGTTTATTTACCATAGTTGGCACCATGCATCAGTTGTTCGACAATAGGTCCTAGCGCAAGTGAAGGTAAAAACGATAATGCACCTAGCACTAAAATCACACTAATAAGTATTGTTATAAATAAAGGGGTATGGGTTGGCAAGGTTCCCGCACTAGCAGGGATTAATTTTTTACGCGCTAAAGATCCTGCAATGGCTAATGCTGGTATCGCAATCCAAAAACGTCCGATTAACATCACAAAGCCGCCTGCAATGTTATAAAAAGGTGTGTTGGCATTTAAGCCTGCAAATGCGCTACCGTTATTGTTACCCATAGAGGTAAACGCATATAAAACTTCGGTAAAACCATGCGCTCCAGGATTGGCAATCGAACTCGTACCCGCCTCGGTTACTGTTGCGATAGCAGTAAAAAATAATACAATTAGTGGCATAACCAGCACCGCAACCGACGCCATTTTCATTTCAAAGGGTTCAATTTTTTTACCTAAATATTCTGGCGTTCTGCCCACCATGAGTCCTACAATAAACACGCTGATAATGACTAACATCAACATACCATATAAACCTGAGCCTACACCGCCGAAGATAACTTCACCTAAATGCATTAACCACAAAGGAATAAAACCACCCATAGGCGTAAAGGAATCATGCATGGAATTGACTGAGCCGTTAGATGTCGCTGTAGTAGCCGCTGCCCACAAAGCGGAGTTCACCGGGCCAAAGCGTACTTCTTTGCCTTCCATATTCCCACCCGCTTGAAGACCATGAGTGTAATTTTGATCGACACCCATTTGGGTAAATGCGGGGTTTCCTTGTTGCTCGGCAAAAATAGCTACACCAGCAAACGGTAAAAAAAACAGCACCATTACTAGCAATAAACTCCAACCTTGACGCTTATCTTTTATCATCATACCAAAGGTATAACAAAGCGCCGCTGGAATAAGAATTAAGGCAAACATTTCTAAGAAATTGCTAAAAGGTGTTGGATTTTCAAAAGGATGTGCCGAATTGGTATTAAAAAAACCACCTCCATTGGTACCTAATTGTTTTATTGCAACTTGTGAAGCAACGGGTCCCATCGGAATGATTTGTTCGGTGGCTGTTTTAGCTTGTGAATCGAGTTGATACTGTGTTGGTTCAACTAAGCTCACGGTTTCATAGGGTTTAAAATTTTGGATGACACCCTGGGAAACTAATACCAATGCAAATATAAATGAGAGCGGTAATAAAATATAGAGAATGCCACGTACTGTATCAACCCAAAAATTACCTAATGCATCGGTTTCATGGCGTGCGATGCCGCGAATAAGTGCTATCAATAACGACATTCCAGTAGCGGCGGACACAAAATTTTGTACCGTCAAGCCTAACATCTGCGTAAAGTAACTCATTGTGGTTTCTCCACTATAGGCTTGCCAATTGGTATTGGTAATAAAGCTAATAGCAGTGTTAAATGACAAACCGGTGTCTACGGCAGATAAATTTGCGGGATTGAGAGGTAAGTGCATTTGCAAGCGCTGCAAGGCATATAGGAATAACAGCCCGAGCAGATTAAACACTAACATGGAAATTAGATAGGTTTTCCAACCCATTTCTTGCTGGGCTTGCACACCACAAACTTTATACAGAAAATTTTCCACCGGGCGTAGTACTTGATTGAGCCCGCAAGGCTGACCTTCATACACACGTGCCATATACCACCCTAAGGGCTTAACACAGAGTATGATGACAATAATATAGAAAATTAGGGTAACAAAATTGGCATTAAACACAATAGTTCCTTAATACATCAGAATTTTTCTGGTTTAAATAGGACGAAGAGAAGGTAGATAAATAATGATATGCTGAGAACCAAACTGATGAGATAAAATGTCATTACTCACTCCGGGATAGGCTATCAAAAAAGTGCACTAGCCCAAGACAAAATACAAAAAATACGACTATCAATACTGGAAACAGAATATCTGCCATGAGTTAGTTCTTGTAATTAGTAATAA
>JBIOEC010000066.1:0-6425 GCA_044445645.1 Gammaproteobacteria bacterium
ATCTCACAGCGGGAATCTAGTTCTGAGACCACTATTACATATCCGAACTAGATTCCCGCTGCGAGATCCAACTTCGTAGAAGTCTTGGCTCAGCGAGAATGACGTTGTCGATAATTTAGATGCGTTTGTCCTGCGAATAAGCAAGGTTTTACCTATTATATCGAATTTATGGTAAAATGACGACCTTGCTGCAGCTGGTCCCGGCGACTCGCCTAGAACAGCTTTATGGTTTTTCCGAGACGTACGGCATAGCCACACGCCTCGGTTAGGAAAGAGAATCGCGATTCCCTGCCTAACAACCGCTTATTGCGAAAAAAAAAGAACAGCAATTCCACTGAACAGCAATTCCCGGTGAAGATTTGAGTAGATATTAAAAATATGATGAAATTCAAAGCGATGGGGAGATTGTTAAGGGGGAAAAATTCGCCAGGAGCGAATTTTAGCGCAAGCCCGAAGGGCTGGGCGCAGGGAAGCGCCCAGCAAAGGCGCAGCTCTCCCCCTTAACTGCGGAGTGCGGCTTTGCCGCGCGCAGCATAAAAACCAGGAAGTAATTCACGGCAGTTTTTCGCCGGGAATTACTGAGCACCGAACTTAGAGGAATAATCTTTTACCATGGTCGAATTAGCCAAATCTATAGCTCCCGTTAAAATTGAAGATGAACTCAAGCAATCCTACTTAGATTATGCCATGAGTGTAATCGTAGGGCGTGCCTTACCAGATGTGCGGGATGGTCTAAAGCCTGTGCATAGGCGAGTGCTTTTTGCTATGCATGAGCTTAGTAATGACTGGAATAAACCGTATAAAAAATCGGCGCGGGTAGTCGGTGATGTCATCGGTAAATACCACCCGCATGGTGATACAGCCGTGTACGATACTATCGTGCGGATGGCTCAGCCATTTTCTTTGCGCTATTTATTGGTCGACGGTCAAGGTAACTTCGGTTCGGTCGATGGTGATCCTCCTGCAGCAATGCGTTATACCGAAATTCGTATGTCACGCTTTGCTCATGCGCTGTTAGCGGATCTCGAAAAGGAAACGGTAGATTTTGTTCCAAACTACGACGAATCAGAACAAATGCCCACTGTGATGCCCACCCGTGTACCCAATTTATTGGTAAATGGTTCGTCAGGGATCGCGGTAGGGATGGCAACCAATATTCCCCCGCACAATTTAAATGAAGTGATTGATGCCTGCATTGCTCTAATAGAAAAACCTACTATCAGTTTAGAAGAGCTCATGCAATATATCCCTGGCCCAGATTTCCCAACGGCGGCAATTATTAGTGGAGCTGGCGGTATTGTAGAAGCGTATCGTACTGGGCGCGGCAAAATTTATGTGCGTTCAAAAATCAGTGTCGAAGGTGAAGAAGGTGGAAAGCAAGCCATTATTATTAATGAATTGCCTTATCAAGTGAATAAAGCCCGCCTAATTGAGAAAATTGCCGAACTGGTTAAAGAGAAAAAAATTGAAGGCATTACCGCATTACGCGATGAATCTGATAAAGATGGTATGCGCGTGGTTATCGAAGTGCGTCGTGGTGATAATATCGATGTATTGCAAAATAACTTATTTTCGCAAACGCAAATGGAAGTGGTATTTGGCATCAATATGGTGGCATTGGTTGAAGGCCGTCCGCAAACTTTATCTTTAAAACAATTATTAGAAGCATTTTTACGCCATCGCCGTGAAGTGGTGACCCGCCGTACTTTATTTGAATTGCGTAAGTCGCGACAACGCGCACATATTTTAGAAGGCTTAGCTATTGCTTTAGCCAATATTGACCCAATTATTGCACTGATTAAACAAGCTAGTACTCCACAAGCAGCGAAAGAAGCATTATTAGCACAAATTTGGATGCCAGGTTCAGTAACGGCAATGCTAGAACGTGCAGAGGCTCAGCAAAAACTTGCCGCTGATCAAAATGGAGAATTTGGCTTAATTAATAATCAAGGCAATCTTCTATATCGTTTATCGCCAACTCAAGCTCAAGCTATTTTAGATTTACGCTTGCATCGTTTAACTGGGCTAGAGCAAGATAAAATTTTGCAAGAATATAATGAGTTATTAGATACTATTACCGATCTGCTTGATATTTTAGGCAATCAAGAACGTTTATTAAATGTGATTCGTGAAGAGCTCCTCGCCGATAAACAACAGTTCGGTGATGTGCGTCGTACGGAAATTATTGGTGCGCGTGAAGGCTTCATGGTGGAAGACCTGATTGAAGATGAACAAGTGGTCGTCACCTTATCTCGAGAAGGCTATGTGAAATATCAACCCTCCAGTGAATATCGTGCGCAACGTCGTGGTGGTAAAGGTAAAAGTGCGGCGAATGTTAAAGATGAAGATGTTATTGCAGAGTTGATCATCGCAAATACGCATGACACCGTATTATGCTTCTCGACTCGCGGCAAGCTTTATTGGTTAAAAGTATATGAATTACCTTTGGCGTCACGCTTATCACGTGGCAAGCCAATGGTGAATTTATTGCCATTAGAACAAGATGAACGTATTACTACAATTTTACCTATTCGTGATTTTGTGGGTGAGCATTATGTATTCATGGCTACCGAACAAGGAACCGTGAAAAAAACCTCTTTAAGCGAATTTTCACGGCCACGTGCGAATGGTATTCGTGCTTTAGAATTGTTAGAAGACGATAACTTGGTGGGTGTAGTGATTGTGGCGCCTGATCAAGACATCATGTTATTTACCAATGCAGGAAAAGCGATACGTTTCCACGAGAAACATGTGCGTCCAATGGGACGTACGGCACGTGGTGTGCGTGGTGTGCGTATGGGAGAAGGGCAAAAAGTTATTGCTCTCATGGTTGCGCACAAAGAAGGTCAAGTATTAACCGCAACAGCAAATGGTTATGGTAAGCGTACTTGTGTAACGCAATATCCTGTGAAAGGTCGTGGTGGACAAGGGGTAATCGCGATTCAGGTTAATGAACGCAATGGCGAAGTGGTAGGAGCTGTGCAAGTCACCCATAATGATGAATTGATGCTGATTACAGATCGTGGCACGGTAGTGCGTACTCGCGTTAATGAAATTTCTTTGGTGGGGCGTAATGCACAAGGTGTGCGATTGATTAGTTTGGCAGAAGATGAGAAATTAGTAGGTATTCAAAGGATTGCAGAAGCAGATGCCGATGAAGATATTTTGCCATTAGAAGGCAATTGTGATTCAGTAGATACGGAAGATGCAGCAGATACGGAAGATGCAACAGATGCTGCAGATGCAAGTGCTGATGAGGAGTAACATCCGTGGCCCGATCTTACAATTTTAGTCCCGGTCCTGCAGTATTACCGCATGAGGTGTTATTACAGGCGCAACAGGAATTCCTTGAATGGAGCGAAGGCGTGTCTGCGTTGGAGCACAGTCATCGTAGTCCAATATTTATGGAGTTGGCCGCAACCTTACGCGAACAATTTCGCGAAATATTAAACATCCCTAAAAACTACCATATCCTTTTTATGCAAGCGGGTGGTACTGCGCAGTTTGCCGCGGTGCCCTTGAATTTGTTGCGGGGGAAAAATACCGCAGATTATGTGGCTACAGGCTTTTGGAGTGAACGAGCGATTGCGGAAGCTAAACTTTATTGCAATGTTAATGTGGTAGCGAGTAATGCGCACTTGAATTACGCCGCTATCCCTGATTTTTCTACCTGGAAACTCAATCCAGAAGCACCGTTCTTACATTATGTTACCAATGAAACCATCCATGGGATTGAGTTTCCTTATGTGCCCAAAATAGGGAATGTTCCCTTAGTTGCGGACATGTCTTCTAATATTCTATCTAAGCCGATTGATGTGTCTGATTATGGTTTAATTTATGCAGGTGCCCAAAAAAATATCGCCCCTGCAGGACTAACACTGGTCATTGTGCGTGAAGATTTAGTTGGACATGCTAATCCTATGACTCCGGCTATTTTAGATTATAAACGTTTTGTGCCAGATGGTTTCTATAACACTCCTGTTACTTTTTCTTTTTACATGGCCCATTTGGCCTTATCGTGGCTGAAAAAACAGGGCGGCTTACCCGCAATGGATGAATTGAATCAGCGTAAAGCCAAAGATCTCTATGCCACAATTGATAACAGCAATGGTTTTTATATTAATAACGTGCAACCAGAATTTCGTTCGCGTATGAATATACCGTTTGGACTGACGAATACGCAACTAGAAGAAGATTTTCTCCGCGATGCCTCAGCAGAAGGCCTAGTGAATTTGCGTGGACACAAAAGTGTCGGTGGTATTCGTGCCAGCATTTATAATGCCATGCCGGAAGCGGGTGTGCGCTCGCTGATCGAGTTTATGAATTTTTTTGCGCAAAGATATGGATAGTTATTCTGTATTTATAACATCTCTCATCAGGATATGGAGTTTATGCAAAACAAAAAACAGCAATTTCTCTTTACCTTTCTTGCTCTCACCACCGCTACTTCAGCGCTAGCTGGCTTCATTCCCCATGAGTGGGAAGATAATAATAAAGGCATTTGGCAAATCGGCTTTTCTGGAGAGTATTTGCTAGAATCCAATAATTTGGCAAATTTAGATGGCGTATCTGTAGATCATTTTACGCATGCCGCAGAGGATGATCATTTAGATTTGTTATTCCCTGAGCTCGGTCATGATCCTAAAACTAACTGGGGATATGACGTCGAAGCGGGTTATATTTTTCCATCCCATAAATATGATTTACGCGCCATGGTTAATTGGCAAAGTGGAAGTGAAGAAGCCGGAGCTTTTGGAACCATACATAGTGGCGGGCTTAATGGTAATGCAGAGCATAATGGTAAGTTTAATGATGATTTTGCCCAAGCCGAGCTAACCTTCGGTAACTATATCTCTTTGACTAAGCAATTAGCGCTGCGTTTGGGTTACGGTGTATCCTATGTCAATATTAAGCAAAAAGCGCAGGGTTCAGCGCAATTTTGTGCGGTTCCTGCAAGCTGTTCTAACAGCGCGGCAACGTTTGAAAATAAGTTTTCTGGTGTAGGTCCTAAGCTCACTGTATTGGGTAATTTTGATATCAGCCATAGTCTTACTGCTGTCGGCGGGTTAGGGGGTGAGTACATTATTTGGTTCATCTAAAGCTAACCTGGAATCTTCAGGAGATATTGAAGGTAGCTTTGATGAAGACGAAACCAAAATGACTGTAGGCATAGATAGTAAAATCGGCATACGTTTTGAGCATATGATTAAACGTGCGGCTGTGAATATCGAAGCCGGTTATAAAGGCGCAAGCTATTTGAACTCTTTGCATGAAGGCTCCACCGACCTGGTGACGCATGGGGTTACAGGTAACCTAAATTTCAGTGGTAACTACTTTGACTTAGGCCCTTATATAACTTTAGGCGTCGATTTCATGTAAGGGTATATATTAAAAATATGATGAAATTCAAAGCGATGGGGAGATTGTTAAGGGGGAAAAATTCGCCTGGAGCGAATTTTAGCGCAAGCCCGAAGGGCTGGGCGTAGGATGCGCCCAGCAAAAGCGCAGCTCTCCCCCTTAACCGCGGAGCGCGGCTTTTCCGCGCGCAGCGTAAAAACAAGGAAGCAGTTCACGGCGAAACTTCGCCGGGAATTGCTGAAAAAATAGGAAATCTGCAATGATCCCGGTAATAACTATTGATGGTCCAAGTGGAGTGGGTAAGGGTAGTGTTAGCCAGTTACTATCACGAGAGCTTAAATGGCATTTTTTAGATAGTGGTGCACTCTATCGCATATTGGCTTTTGCTGCGGTGCAGCAAAACATAAATCTTGGAGATGTTGAGCAACTGTACAAGCTTGCAGTCCATATGCCAGTGGAGTTCAAAGTGGGTGAAGTCGAACCACAAATCTGGTTAGGGAGCCAAAACGTAACAGATGAAATCCGCACTCCGCAATCAGGTGAAATAGCGTCCCAAATTGCGGCTTTACCCGAGGTACGTCAAGGCTTATTGCAGCGCCAACAAGCCTTTCGTCAACCACCTGGTTTGGTGGCGGATGGGAGGGACATGGGCACAGTCGTATTCCCGGATGCTGATATTAAGTTTTTTTTACAAGCCAGCCCCGTAGAACGAGCTCAAAGACGCCATAAGCAGTTGAAAGAAAAGGGGATTGATGTTAACCTACCCGACTTGCTAGCCGATATTGAGGCGCGGGATAAACGTGATTGCGAACGTAGTATATCGCCTTTGCGTCCTGCTGCGGATGCTATCATTATCGATACCACAGTGCTTACCCTAAACCAAGTTTTTGCTAAGGTGTTAGAGATTGTGCACGATAAGCTATTTATCAAAAGTGGGGCTAGTAAATAAGGGATCTGCTTGAAACCTATTTGCAGTTAAATACAAGAGCGGATAAACATAAACTAACAGTAACTATTTTTTGTTTTTTCTAAATGGTTACAATTAAACAATAGAGTTAATTATTATG
>JBIOEC010000067.1:0-6377 GCA_044445645.1 Gammaproteobacteria bacterium
CTATTTTCTGGATTAGCAATATTCCTTTATTGCACCTCTTTATTTGCGCTAGATGATGACTGGGAAGTGACCATCGGACTCGCACCTTTAATTGCCCCTGAGTATGAAGGTGCAGATGAATATCGGGTAATCCCGATTCCACTGGTGGATGTGGAGTATAAGGACACGTATTTTTTCAATTTTTATCGTGGACTAGGAGTAAATGTTATTAATACCCGCCAAATCCAAGCAGGACCGGTGATGACTTACCGGCTTTGGCAGGACGAAGATTCCAATCCTGCGTTGCGTGGTTTAGGTGACATTCCCGGCACTTTAGAATTAGGTGGTTTTATTAATTACTATTTGCCTCGAGTGCGTTTTGGCGCGGATATCAAGCAAGGCGTAAATGGCCATCGGGGAGCAATTGCTAATTTTTCTATGGAAGCTTACGGTAAAATTGGCGAAAAAATCCATTATGCGATTGGGCCACGTTATGCTTGGGCGGACCAAAGCTATATGCAAACCTATTTTGGTATTGATAACTCGCAATCTACACGTTCAGGCCTCGATGCTTATTTTCCAGGAGCGGGTTCCAAGGAAGTAGGGGTTGGTGGTTTTCTAGCCTATGCTTTTGATGAGCACTGGCGGATCAGCACCTTCGGACGTCTGACCCGTTTGTTGGATCCTGCTGCAGATTCTCCGATCGTGAAAGACGAAGGTACTCCTACACAACTTACCTTAGCATTTTCTGTAGGGTATACCTTTTAAGTAATACCTTCTTTATGGTTTTAAATTAATGGCAATACGCCCTAGTGTACTACTAATATATTCTAAAACTTGCGTGCGCTCAGGGGCTAAAAACATATGGCCGCCTGGGAAAATTTTAAGATCATGCTGAGCTTTAGTGACTTCCTGCCAAGAAATTAAACTTTCAGGAGGATACAGGCAATCATCTTGACCGCCTATAGTACTAATTGGGCAATCCAACAGAGGGTCAGGTTTATATTGATAGGTATCCACTAATTGGAAATCAGCGCGAATAGTGGGTAGGAAAAAACGTACGTAATCATAATAGGCATCATCTTTAGGTGTATTAGCATCTAAATTATCGACATAGTTAATCAATTCTTCATCTGGGAGTGTATAGCGTAATTTAGGTACATGATAGTGCTGAGGTGCGCTCATTCCGGAAACGATCAAGTGTGCAGGTGTTTGTCCGCGCAGTTGTAATTCACGGGCAACTTCAAAGCCAATTAATGCCCCTAAGCTATGCCCAAAAATAGCCACTGGACGTTGATCCCGCACGGCTTCAATGGCTGTCATCACGCCAGCCAGTACTTCAGGCCAAGTGGTAAAAGGCGGTTGTTTCCAGGTTTCTCCCCGCCCAGGTAGTTGCAAAATCACGGGTTCAATAAATTTAGGCAGTAATTTTTGCCAGGTCATATAATAACCGGCACTGCCGCCTGCATGACCTAAACAAAATAATTGATATTTAGCATCGGGGTTATGTTGACGGTAGCGTGAAACCATTTGTATATTTTCCATATTTAATTATTTTTCCATTATTACTAAATCTGCCCCTTTTTCACCAATCATAATTGTGGGCGCATTGGTATTTCCGCCAATAATAGTTGGCATGATCGATGCATCTATTACTCGCAAACCTTCAACACCATTGACGCGCAGTTTGGTGTCTACCACAGCGTTGGCATCATTACCCATTCTACAGGTCCCTACGGGATGGTAAATGGTATCCGCATGATTGCGGATTAATTCTTGCCAATCTTCATCTTTAATTCCTTCGGCGTAAACATCTTTACCACTTAAAGAAGGTGCGGATAAAATTTTATGTGCCAATTTCATCCCTTTCACCATGGTTTGCATATCTTCTTCTTCTGCAAAATAATTCGGATCAATTAAAGGCGCGGTTTTTGAATTTTCACTGGCCAGTAAAACTTGTCCACGGCTTTTGGGTCTTAACACGCTCACGTACAAGCTAATCCCTGTAGCAAAATGTGGAACATGTAAGTGTGCATCATTAAGTGCTGTTTCAAAATGTAATTGAATATCCGGGCGCTCTAAAGTCGGTGAAGTTTTTAAAAATCCAGCACCTTCGCAGTGGGTTGAAGCCAATATGCCGCGACGGTTATGTTTAAACTGATAAATACCGCGTATGCTCTGCAAAAGAGTAAGTGGAGTAAACCCAAATAAATCGGGAGACTTGATTTTGCGCAAAATTGATCCAGTGATATGATCTTGTAGATTCTTACCTACTTCAGGTGCATCATATACAATCGGAATGTTAAAAGATTTTAAATGTTCGGCAGGGCCAACACCTGAGCACATTAAAAGTTGCGGGGAACCATAAGCCCCGGCGCTTAGGATAACTTCTTTATTGGCATAAATATTTTCATGTTCTCCCTTGCGATCAACTCGAATGCCAACGGCACGTTTATTCTCAAATAAAATTTTTGAAACGGAGGTGTTGATAATAACTTCTAAATTTTTTCGGGTCTTGGAATGAATATAAGCACAAGCCGCATTACAGCGCTCACCATTAATGGCGGTAAGTTGATAATAACCTACGCCTTCTTGTGTCTCACCATTAAAATCAGGATTGAAATTATGACCTGCTGCAGTTGCTGCTTCGATAAATAATTTACTATAAGGATTAATTTCTTGAAAATCTTCCACATGTAGTGGCCCAGTTGCGCCATGCCATTCGTCAGTAATGCGGACATTATTTTCTGCACGCTTAAAATAAGGAAATACATCTTGCCAACCCCATCCCTGACAACCTAAATTAGCCCAATCATCATAATCTTGATGATGACCACGAATATAGATCATGGCATTGATGGAACTGCTACCCCCTAATCCGCGACCACGCGGCTGGAAGCCTCGACGGCCATTCAGCCCGGCTTGCGGGACAGTGTGATAATACCAATTACGCTTGTTAGGTGTAGAAAATAATATCGCAGCCATCATGGGCGTGCGCACTAGAGAACTATCATCACTTGGACCTGCTTCTATCAATGCAACAGTCTCATTGGGTTTGGCGTCGGCAATTCTTGCTGCTACCGCGCAACCGGCTGATCCTGCACCGACAACTATGTAATCAAATCGCATATTTTAGGTCCTTTGCATGAAAATATCTTACTTAAGAATATTTAATCAAGTTAAGCTAAGAGTAAATCTGACATATGCTCTATATTATTCTAAGCTGGAAGCGCAAATTTAGCTTTTATTTTCTTTGCTGTTTCTAAAATAGAGTCATCGGTGCCAGTGTTAACTGTTACAGTAAATTCCAATTCTTCATTGGTAAGCGGTTCAATATTTTGTTGTTGTGCTTGTAATATACTTAAATCACGCGCTTCTGAAAAAGAATCGGATACATGTTCCCGTCCGCTAAGGCGGCTGGTTAATAATTCATTATTAGCATGACAATTGACAATGACATAAGGCAGCTCATGCGTTCTTGCTAATTCGATTAATAGTTGTCGCTCAGCATGCTTTAAAAAAGTAGCATCGACAATGACAGGGTAACGCGCATGGGTGATAAGTTCCGCTAATTCCTTAAGCCTTTGATAGGTTTTAGTTGAAGCTTCAGGCTGATAAATGGACTCATTAAGTTTAGCGTGTGAGCTCTCATGCGGTTGTAAATTAAATAAACGTTTTCGTTCCACATCGGAACGTATAATAATAGCATTCAATTGTTCTGCCAGAGAATTTGCGATAGTGGATTTACCTGAACCCGAAACGCCATGCATAATGATAATTGCGGGTGTATGTTGGGTTAAATAATGTTGGGCTAGATGCACGTAGCTTAAATATTTTTGATAATAAGCGAGGCGTTTGGTATCGTCGTCCTGATCATTAATACTGAATAATTGAATTTTGCTGCGGACCATCGCGCGATAAGCAAAGTAAAAAGGTAAAACTGCTAAACTCGCATAATCTCCAGTATAAGCTAAATAAGTATTTAAGAAATGTATACCTAAATCCGCACGTTGATGATCATAAAAATCCATCAGCAAAAATCCCACATCACCCATCACGTCGGTCCAACGAAAATACTCGTTAAATTCAATGCAATCAAAAATAACCGGTTTGCCATCAATTAAGGTAATGTTACCCAGATGAATATCACCGTGACAGCTGCGGATAAAACCTTCTTGTTTACGTTTTTGTAAAATAGGTTTGATACGCTGATACTCGGTACTAGATTGGTTCTCTAGTTGGTCTAAAGGAGCTAAATAGGTAGTGTTAGCAATATTAAACTTATGTAATAGTTCGCGGGCTTGTACGAAATTCTCATCAACAGGTTGTAATACGGTTTCGGGTTTACCATAAGGTGTCTCGGGTGCTGCATGTTCAGCATGCAAATGAAAATTTGCCAGCTGCACGGCGATATCTTCAACGATGTTCGTGGTTAATTGATGTTGCCGTAATATATGATTTAGTAATTGTCCTTGAGAAAACTCAGTCATTTGCAAAGCATATTCTACAACTTCTCCTTTACCATTGATTTCATATCCACTACTGGTTTTCGTAATCGGTAAGACTTGTAAGTAAATATTTTGGGTGAGTGCTTGATTGAGTTTAATTTCCTGTTCACAGAAATAATGTCTTTTATCTAATGTGGAGTAATCAACAAATCCAAAATTAACGGGTTTTTTTATTTTGTACGCATACGTACCCGTCAAAAATATCCAAGAAATATGAGTTTCCAAAAGTCTAATATTTCCTACCGGATGGGAATAGGCTTCTGGATGTTTTAGTGACTCTAACATGGTATTGCTCATGAATTAAACTCCTGAATTAAGTTGCGGAAGGCAACTGCTTGTTCTATTATATTTTCTGCGTTAAATAAATTATGAATAACGGCTAATGAGTTTGCACCCGCTGTAAGTACCTGGTGCGCATTTTCCAGGGTAATACCACCAATGGCCACGATGGGAACATTTAATTGCTGACGTGCAAGGGTAATGGTATTCAAGTCAGTAGGTGTTGCATTGGGTTTAGATAATGAGGGAAAACATGCGCCAAAGGCCACATAATTAGCACCTTCGCACACAGCTTGTTGTGCCAAGGCAAACGAATTATAGCAACTAATTCCAATAATTGCTTGCTCTCCGAGTTGTTCACGCGCCAAAGCTAAGGGCGCATCTTCTTTGCCTAAATGGACGCCGGCAGCAGCGACTTCTTGGGTAAGATTAATATCGTCATTAATAATTAATGGGACCTGATATTCATCACATAACTCTTTCAGCATTTTTGCTTCATTATAGCGACGCTGGCTATCTGAAGTTTTATCACGATATTGTAAAACACTGATGCCGCCTTGTAATGCTGCAGTTACTGCGATTTTTAAAGCTTCGCCTTGTAATTGATTGGTGAGGGCATAAAGACCAGGTTTGATAGTTTGCATGTTATTCTCTAATTAATATCGATTCGGTATATGCTGTCCTTTCCCTGGTTGATAAGCACGTTTAAGACATTCCCAAGTATAAGTTTGGGCTTGCTGTACGGCGTCGTTTAACGGAATGTCTTGTGCCAACAAAGCCGCAATACTCGCGGCCAAAGTGCAACCTGAGCCATGATAAGAATGGGGTAAACGTGGCCAGGTATACGTCTGAATTAAGCCCGCGTTATTATATAACAGATTAATGACTTCAGGGGTATTGTCATGGCTGCCTTTGATTAATACATTCTTACAGCCATGTGCTAATAGCTCTTGTGCGCATTCTTTGAGGTTATGGGCAAGCGGCGCTAATTGATAGGCTTCGATAGTATTAGGTGTGACAATAGTTGCCAAAGGACACAATAGTTGTTTAATCGCAGTGGTCATATTTTGCTCAGCCAGATCTCCACCTCCACCGGCAACCATAACAGGATCGAGGATAACTGGAAGTTCGGAATGCTGGGTTAGCCACTCACAGATGGCAGTGGCATTTTCTAAGCTACCAATCATGCCAATTTTGACCGCTTTTATCGGCAAATCTATAGCCAAAGCATTGGCTTGCTCTAGAATTACAGTCGCGGGTGTTGGGTAAAAATTAAAAACATTTTGCGTATTTTGTATGGTCAGTGCGGTAATAACACTTACACAGTGGGCGCCTAAATGATGAATGGCGGCTAGATCGGCTTGTATACCAGCCCCACCACTAGGGTCGCTGCCAGAGAAGCATAATACAATGGGTGGAGATGGGGGCATATTTAGTTTTTAAATTGGCTAGAAATTGGGTTTTAGTGTAACATATATGCCCAAACAACTTGAAGATGTTGCCGGTCACGAGAAGCCGATCGGTTGCCCTCTTACTCTTATATATAGGTGTAAAAACTATGGACCAAACGGGTTTTAAAAAATATATGTGTTTATTATGTGGCTTTATCTA
>JBIOEC010000068.1:0-6337 GCA_044445645.1 Gammaproteobacteria bacterium
ATCTATAGATGAAGTTACCAAGGATATTTCATTAGTTGAGGCAAGAATCATTAAATTTAAACAAGGGAATGGATTTGGCGAAGATATGAATAAATTAAACTATCTAGAAGCTGCTAAAAGATTATATAAAATCCTTCTTAAGAAATATCAGCTTGCTTTAAAAATTTATGAACACTTTACCAAGCTTGCTGACGTTGTTCAGGGTAGCGATAGTTCTATGGAAAACTTCGGCCTGGCAGCTGAAGCGAATAAACTATGGGAGCTTTTCATTGCTGAGATGAATGAGACACCAAAACAAATATCAATGAAAAATGGCATAAAACACGGAGTGGAAACTCTACTCACTGGAGGCGGTTCTTCACGAGTGCCAAGAAATATTGGTAATTTGAACTTTTTAAATGGTGGAAATGTAGGAGCGTTTACGTTGGTTTTGGCGCGTCCCTTAACCCAAAATATAGGAAATTTGCAGGGGTTAGAATCTTGTTTCAAATCCATGCTAAATGCTCGGTCAACGCCTATTGATTCTCGACGGGCCTCAATCATAAGCACAGCAAGCGCAAGTTCTCCTATTATTATGCGACCAAAATCAGCTTTCATGGCAAAAGTTGCAGCGAATTTAAATGCATTCTCTGGAGCTTTTTCTAGTAATGATTCTGCTGAATCAGTCTATGGAGAGCAGTTTAAGCATCTTTATGTTGAAACTTCAGAGCAAACACTACTCAAAGCGCAAGCGGGCCCAAGTACACCATATTTGAAGCCATCCAAAGTGCCTAGCATCTCAAAAGCTCGTTCACAAAATCATTTTTTTCAGCAGTTGGAACAGCAATTACAAGGTCAGGCAGATGGGCATCCTATTAGCCACGAAAAATCTAGCTCAGCTGCTGGGACTTCAAAGTCTGAACAGGTAGGCGCTCAAACTTCTCGTGTTCGAAGCAATACGCTCTGGGGGGGTAAAGCTCCAATAATACCAAAGCCGCCTGAACAGGGGGGAGCTCTAGCTTTTCGTGGGAGAAGTACTGTGCAGGAGGATAAAGCTCCAGCAGTACCGAAGCCTGAACAGGAAGAAGTCCCAGCATTTCGTGGGAGAAGTAATACTCTGCGAGAGGATAAAGCTCCTGCAGTACCAAAGCTTGAATCGGGAGGAGTCCCAAAATTTCGTGGGAGAAGTTACACCCTACAGAGTGGTGAAGCTCCAACAGTGTCAAAGTCGGGAGATACACAAGTGCAGTCCACATCGCCCACCTAAATTAATGTATAGAGCTTATAGGTATTAATGCTCTCTTATCCTTCTTTTTTAGCAGCGCAGGTTATCTTGCGCTGCCCCTAAATTGCTTGACTCTCATTCCCTAGCCAGTTAAGATGCGCCCAATGTTCACAGAGGATGAAGCATTATGGCAACGCCTACCAGTCCTATATTCAACATATTTGCTCGCTCCCCTATCGGCCCCCTACAAGATCACATGGGAAAGGTTCATGCTTGTTGTTCCGCGCTTCCTCCATTTTTTCAAGCGGTATTTGTTAATGATTGGACTGATGCCGAAGCTAAACGCAATGTAATCGCTAGCTTAGAGCATGAGGCGGATGATCTTAAGAAGGAACTGCGCCTGCATTTACCTAAGGGGTTATTTATGCCAGTAGCGCGCGGGGATATTTTAGAAATGGTTACGCTGCAAGATAATATTGCTAATCGGGCCAAAGATATAGCCGGCATAGTATTAGGCCGTAAAATGCAGTTTCCGGTACAAGTGCAAGAGTTATATATGAAGTTCTTGAATCGTTCCATCGATGCTTCAGCACAAGCATACAAAGTTATGCATGAACTCGATAATTTATTAGAAACAGGCTTCGGCGGCGGTGAAATTAGTCTGGTGGAAGAAATGATTCATGAGCTAGACAGCATTGAAAATGACACAGATGCCATGCAAGTGGCCATTCGCTATGAATTATTCCAAATTGAGAAGCAACTTTATCCTGTAGATGTCATTTTTTTATATAAAATATTTGACTGGACCGGCGATTTAGCGGATCGTGCACAAAGAGTAGGTGGCCAGCTGCAAGTGATGCTAGCCAAATAGCAGGAAACTCAGATCTAAGCAGTAAGGTGCTAATGTGGAATACTATTTAATTCTTATTACTCTCACCGTGGTTTTTGGATTGTTCATGGCCTGGGGAATTGGCGCAAACGATGTTGCCAATGCAATGGGCACGTCAGTAGGTTCCAAAGCACTCACTATTAAACAAGCTATCTGTATTGCGGCGATATTTGAATTTTGCGGTGCATTTTTAGCCGGTGGTACAGTAACGGATACTATTAGTAAAGGCATTACTAATGCGGATTATTTTACCGACGCACCTGAGCTCTTAGTATATGGCATGATGGGCTCACTTTTGGCCGCAGGAACTTGGTTAGCTATTGCAACTCGTTTTGGTTATCCGGTTTCAACCACGCATTCTATTATTGGTGCGATTATTGGTTTTACGGCAGCGGGAGTAGGTATCGGCGCCGTGCAATGGATAGAAGTTAGCGAAATTGTGATGAGCTGGGTAGTTTCGCCGTTAATGGGCGGCCTGTTGTCATTTATTTTATTTACCAGTGTGCAATGGCTGATATTACGCTCGCCTAATCCTTATAAACAAGCTCAACGCTATGTGCCTTTTTATATGTTTTTTGCTGGTATGGTCATTTCCTTAATTACTACAACCAAAGGTCTGACGCATTTGGGTTTGGATTTAGGTTTTTGGGCCGCTTCTGGGATTGCTTTGCTAATCGGATTCATCGTAATGGGTGTTGGTACTTTTTTCTTACGCCGCATTCAACCTGCACCTACTCAAGATCGTAATCAAATGTTTGCTAATGTAGAGAAAATTTTCGCCATATTGATGATATTTACTGCATGCGCTATGGCGTTTGCACATGGCTCTAACGATGTAGCGAATGCGGTGGGACCCATGGCGGCTATTATGGCAGCCATTCAGCATGGTGGTGAATTTGGAGCTAAGGTTGGAGTTTCTACTTGGGTATTATTTATCGGTTCTGTTGGGATCGTTATCGGCCTCATAACCTATGGGCATAAAGTCATTGCAACCGTAGGTGAAGGCATCACCCATTTGACTCCTAGCCGTGGGTTTGCCGCAGAATTAGGCGCGGCTACTACGGTAGTAACCGCTTCAGCGATGGGCTTACCTATTTCTACTACTCACACTTTAGTGGGGGCCGTACTCGGTGTGGGATTGGCACGAGGTATTGGCGCTATTAATCTTCGTGTGGTGCGTAGTATATTCGCTTCTTGGGTGGTAACCTTGCCTGCGGGTGCTATACTTTCTATCATTTTCTTCTATATTTTTAAATGGATTTTCACGTAAAATTACAGAGTCGTCTTTCCCCTTGCGGGAGAGGGAAGTACATAAAAAAGGACCTTACTATGCGTCATATCCTAGCGCTCATGCTAGCTAGCCTAATCGTCATTCCTCAAATCGCGGCAGCCGATTCTTGCCCCGATGCTAAAGAAATCGTACGCACTCCAGGTGAATACAGCTGGTTTAGCAATAAACCCGGCTGGGAGGGTGGCTTTTATTTTCCATTCCCAGGCACTGGGCATTCCACCCATATTAGCCACTTCACCCAAGCGCAATGGGTACAAGTGACTAATATCGAAAAAGGTCTTGGATATATCATCTGTGATTATAAAGGCAATTATGATCAAGAAGTTATTCGTATTATTCAGATTCGAGAAGATGTAACCAAACGACCAAAAAACATAAATTGGAGCTGCAAAATCAACAATGATTATCCTAGCACTGCTTGCACCTGTAGTGGTTCTGCAGGGCAATGCTCGTTTTAGGGATTTGTCGTAGCTTTGCAAAATTCTTGAATGTGACGTATTCGTCATAGGCTTTGTTCTTACATGAAAATGGAAAAACTTGACCTTTTAATAATGTCATGTTATAAATTAAGTGTATATACTTAATAAGGAGAAATACCATGACAATTCCTAAATTTTAATCTTTCAATAAATAATGCTAGCAGCCCCTTTTTTAAGTGGCTGCTCCCATTTGTGATGGTTGGAAAGGAACAAAGTAATGCTAAGCTCGTCTGATCAAAAGTTATTCCAAGAGCAAGGATTCGCAGTGATAGACGATGCGTTTGCCAAGGAAGACTTATTTAATTTTAAGGTAGCACTACAGCAAATAATTCGTATTTTTATAAAAAGAGCCAGAGAAAAATATTCGGAGTTTCCCGATATAGTAAGTGGTTCAGAATGTGACCAGGGAATCATTGCATTAAAATATGCCGCGCCGGAATATCTTTCTTATGTTCAACGAGCTATTTCACGTACACCGGAGTACTTTAGGTTAATCTCCTATCCCCATATACCGCAGATGCTTAATGCTCTTTTAGGAGAGACAGAATCACCAATTTATTTTTCAAATAATGGCGTATTATTTACCCAGCCATATTCTCAGTATGATAAGCGATCTATTAATATTGAATTAGACTGGCATAATGATATTTTTTATACCATACCTCGTAGCAAGTTTTTACAAATATGGGCTCCTTTAATTCATGATTCGACGGAAGAGATCGGCACATTAATGGTTTGCCCAGGAAGCCATAAAGAAGGATTAATGGAACATCAAGTCGATATTGATGCGCCTTATAATCACCGCTATGCAGTACCCGCTGCTCTTGTTGAAAAATTTGAAAAAAAATCTATTGAATTAAGATTAGGCCAAATCCTAGTTTTTGATAATCATTTGCTGCATCGTAGCGGACGCAATACTTCTAAATTAGTACGTTGTTCAATGGTAGGTTTATGCCATAACATTGCAAATTCACATTTTACGCCTTTTGCATTTGAATATAAGTATTCTGGACAAACGCCCGAAGCTTACCATTATGAGTGTTTTGGTGATAAGAAGATATTACCCATAATTAATGAGCAAGCTGAAAGTCAAGGAGAGCCCAAAGGCGGGGTTTGAACTAAGATAGCATTATTTTTCATGCATAGTCAGTGCCATCAATTCTTGAACTTAGAAAAAGCAGTAAATCATCTTATAGATCAAATGATTTTAATCCACTCACCATCGCGCTTGGCGCTACGGCTGGTTTGGCTAAAGGCGTATTGGGTGGAGCTGTACTATTTGTTGCTGGGGATGCTTTAGAAGCTATGGTTTGGGCTTGGAGAGCACTATTAGTAGCCTTTATTGCAGCCTCATCGGCAGTGGGGGAGCCTGCGAGTGAAACATATCCCTCATCAGAATAGGTCTTACCACTAAGACTTTGGCTTCTCGGTCTTCCTGCTATTATAAGAGAGGTTGCACCGGGACCAAATACTTGATCCTTTCCAAGAATTAAATCAGATGCAGATTGGGAAGGTTTTAATAGCGGCTCTCTATCTGGGGAGCATCCCTCGGAGCGGGGAGCCAATCCTTCATCTTCTTCAATGTCTCTAGGAATGCTTGGGAACGGTGTAAAAGAATTAACGGGTATTCCGTCAAGCATATATTCAGGTTGTGCAACTGAAGAAGGAACTAATGGCTGGCGTGAAGCACCACCGCTTTGATCTGCCGGTTTACAGTTATCTCTGTAATGCGTAGTGACTTGAGTCGTTGCTGATGAAGGGATAAGTAGGCTCGCCTCTTTCTTAAAGTCCAATTCCATTTGAGCTTGCTCGGCGTTTAACCGCGCTTTTTGGCTTTTATAAGTAATCAAGGTTTTTTCCAAATGGTTGCTAAGATTATCACATCCAACAATGTTGTTAGCCCGAGGATCGTCAATTTTCCATTTTTTAAAAAGACTGAGCCCTAAAGTAAAAACGGCCATCACTATAGTGACAATAAACCCTGTCATACCCACAGACTCTTGGGATGCCTGAGCTTCTTTTATTTGATGTAAAGTACTAGTAGGTTTTTCATAAGCACTAATGGAATCCCGATAATCACGGCTGGTTCTTTGCAGGTAAGAAAAAGGTCCGCCATGGGGGAGGTCATCCGGCTTAGGAGGTGATAGTGCTTGGGTTAAATCGTTTTGAATTGTTGGTAATTTATCAACAATCGCTGCCTGTCTTAATTTGAAATTTCCAAACAGTACTTCAAGTTTAGCTATTTGTTCCTGTCTTGTAATTTCGTCAGAATAGGATCTCTTTATTTTCTCTATATATTGTGCCCGTAAACGGTCAAGTGGAGATGCTGGTGGCCCTGATTTTTTGTTAAAAAGCTTTACTTGATTTTGGCAATCAGTAACTATATTTCTACAGTGCTCAATAGCTTTTATTTCTTTTTTGTGCGCCCCATTTTCCTTTTGTCGAAAGCGATGTCCTAGCAATACACTGAAAAC
>JBIOEC010000069.1:0-6272 GCA_044445645.1 Gammaproteobacteria bacterium
GATATGTAATAGTGCTCTCAGTACTAGATTCCCGCTGCGAGATTTGACCTTGTAGCAAGTCTTTCTCAGCGGGAATGACGTATTTTTTGAGTTTATTGGCAATAATTTTGGATCATCTTGCCCTGGTGACGTAGCTTACCTCTACAAGCCATATCTGAACCTGTGATATAATCCTCCTTCATTAAAATTCAGAATAAGAAAAAAATTATGAGCAAAACCGCTATTACCCCTACTCGTCAAGAAAACTATCCTGAATGGTACCAACAAGTCATTCAAGCCGCTGATTTAGCTGAGCATGCGCCCGTGCGAGGTTGCATGATTATAAAACCTTGGGGATATGCGATATGGGAAAATATGCAACGGGTTTTAGATGGTAAGTTTAAAGCCACTGGGCATAAAAATGCTTACTTTCCATTGTTAATCCCACTAGAATTTTTGCAGCGTGAAGCAGAACACGTAGAAGGTTTTGCTAAAGAATGTGCCGTGGTAACCCATCATCGGCTAGTTATGAATGAAGAAGGAAAGTTAATCCCAGGTGGCGAATTAGAAGAACCCCTTATTATTCGTCCCACCAGTGAAACCATTATTGGTGTACAATTTGGCAAATGGGTGCAATCTTATCGAGATTTACCTTTAAAAATTAATCAATGGGCGAATGTGATGCGCTGGGAAATGCGCACCCGTTTATTTTTGCGTACATCAGAATTTTTATGGCAGGAAGGTCACACGGCGCACAGTACTTCCGCTGAAGCACAAGCAGAAACCCGCCAAATGCTAGAAATTTATGCGCAATTTGCCCAAGATTATTTAGCCATACCTGTTATTATGGGCGAAAAAACTGCCGATGAGCGTTTCCCTGGCGCTGAAAATACTTTTACTATTGAAGCGATGATGCAGGACCATAAAGCTCTGCAAGCAGGCACTTCACACTTCATGGGCCAAAATTTTGCGAAGTCCTTTGGTATTCAATTTGCTAATGAACAAGGTCAGTTAGAACATGCTTGGACCACCTCTTGGGGACTTTCTACCCGGATGATTGGGGGGCTGATTATGACGCATAGCGATGATAATGGTTTGGTTTTACCACCACGGATTACGCCTACACATATTATTATTCTACCAATTTATCGTAGCGAAGAAGAAAAAGCCGCGGTATTGGCTTATTGTGAACAACTGCAACAAGAGTTGCAAAATATCACTTACCACAAACTATTTTTAATAGTAGAAATCGATTCTCGAGATAAAACCGGTGGTGAAAAAAATTGGCAAGCGGTTAAACAAGGCATACCTTTACGCTTAGAAATTGGTCCACGCGATATCACCAATGATAAAGTCGTATTAAAACGTCGAGATGAAGACCCGCAAGAAAAGCATTTCATTAGCCGCACAGAATTATTAACGAATGTGATAACGATACTAGATGAAATGCAAAATAATTATTATCAACGCGCGTTAGCTTATCGCGACCAGCACACTTTTAATTTTGATAATTTAGCCGACTTCACCGCGTTTTTTGCTGAGACTAGTGAAGAAACGGCACCAGGATTTGCTATTGCGAATTGCGCAGATATTTGGGCGATTCAAGAAACCTTAAAGTCTCTGAAAATTTCTGCACGTTGTATTCCTCTGGAAACGGCTGAACATCGCGGTACGTGTATTTTTACCGGCAGACCTGATGGTGTACCGGTGATTTTTGCTAAGTCTTATTGAGTTCTAAAGCATTATGCATTTACTTCAGGTGCTGCGATTCCCAAATGTTCATAAGTGCGTAAAGTTGCAATACGTCCACGCGGAGTGCGGGTAATAAAGCCTTGCTGAATCAGATAAGGTTCAATAACATCTTCTAAAGTAGCGCGTTCTTCACCAATAGCTGCAGCAATACTTTCGATTCCCACAGGACCACCATTAAATTGATTAATGATAGTTTGCAATAAACGTCGATCTAATACATCAAATCCTTGTGGATCGATATCCAACATATTTAGTGCCTGCTCGGCCAGTTCAGGATGGATGGAACCTTGTGCTTTCACTTCTGCATAATCACGCACTCTACGCAATAAACGATTGGCAATACGCGGCGTTCCACGTGCACGTTTAGCGATAGTCTGTGCGCCTTCAGCTGTAATAGGTACGTTTAATAAATTTGCGGAACGTTGCACAATATGAGTAAGGTCGGCCACATTATAAAACTCCAAATGCTGCACAATGCCAAACCGATCGCGCAGTGGTGAAGTTAATGCTCCAGCACGAGTCGTAGCGCCCACTAAAGTAAATGGAGGCAAACTGAGTTTAATTGAGCGTGCGGCAGGGCCCTCACCAATCATAATATCTAGCTGATAATCTTCTAAAGCTGGATATAAAATTTCTTCTACTACGGGACTTAAGCGATGGATTTCATCAATAAATAATACGTCATGCGGACCCAGATTGGTTAATAGCGCCGCTAAATCTCCCGCCCTTTCTAAAACAGGACCCGAAGTGGTAGTTAAACTCACACCCATTTCATGCGCGATAATATTAGCTAGTGTAGTTTTGCCTAATCCAGGTGGACCAAAGATCAAAACATGATCCAAGGCTTCAGCGCGTGCACGTGCGGCTTGGATAAAAACCTCCATTTGCTCACGTACTTTGGGCTGGCCAATATAATCCGCCAACCGTTTAGGCCGTATCGCACGGTCAATTGCGACATCATCGCTTTGCGCAGTGGCTGTAATCAAACGTTGTTCCATAATACTACTTCATAATTGTTAGCCTCGCCCTCAGGGATGAGGAAGAGGATTAGTCTAGTCTTTTGTCAATGTATAAGTAGTGGCTGTACTACTCGCTGGCACTTTCACCTTGGTAAAGGTAATGCCAGTCGAAGAAGCTATCCCGGTTAGAGAATTTCCACCACCCGATAATAAATACTTCTGTCCAACTACTAGGCTAGTAAAGTTCAGAGTCGTAGTAGTTGCTTTACCAGAATTCTGCACTGTCCACGCACACCCTGTTGTTCCAGTTGCACAAATATTATCCCATGAGGTTACGGTTACTACAAACGTGGTACCGCTTGGTGGGCTTCCGATACTTGAAAACCCTTGGGCAACCTGACATGCAGTATAATTTCCTACAGCATTAGGGTAAGGAAATGTAGGATAGGTTCTAGTCGACGAAGTCAAGGTAGCAGGTAAGTTTACATAATATGCAGTAAATTTCCCTGCCAAGGCAATCTTGCCGTCTTGTTGATCCTGCCAGCTAACGCTTGGATTATTCAAGTAAGCATGGCGTGCTTGGTAGTACATAAGCACATTTTGATCGGAAGCGAGTTGCCCAGTTTCATTCGTCATAAAGAAAGCATAATCCACCCCGGAACCTGCTTGGTCAAATAGATCATCGTCTAAACCCACTGCCGAATCGCTCATTATACTTTTAAAATTAGGCGCCCCCTGACATCCAGAGGAACTGCAAAAATTAAAGTACGCTGAAGAAGCATTATTCATAGTCGGATTATTATCTTGATATAACCAGTAGTTTTTGCTGTTTTGCGCGTAAAAAACGCCAGGGTGCCCGTCGGAATTATTCCACAGCGTAGTGCCTGGGGTTGCGAATGTTGGGATGGATGTTGTCGCGCAGTTACTGCTGCAAGTCAATACACTCCCTCTCATACCTTCGCCCTGCTGACCATTACCGTACAACACGTACATATAATAGGTGCCGGGAACTGTTTGAATTACGACTGGGTCTTTATAGTAGGTAGAGTTATCGATAATCCCCTTGTCTGTCCAGTTAATACCGTCAAAACTATAGGCATAAGCTACACGCCAGCCATTACCATCCGATGATTGGGGTAAAATGCTATACCAGGCTTGATATAAATACCCACTAGGAGAAATTGAGGAAGAAACCGGAACTTTAATTACAGAAATTTTTTCTACACTTTGCCAACTGGTGGTAGCGGTCGGAATAAAAATGGTCTCACCATTATTATATTTGGTCCAAGTCACGCCATCAGGACTAGTGGCATAAGCATAACCTATTCCTCTATTTCCCGCTGTTCTTTGGCGGTACCACATTTTATATTCTTTCGCGACGCTGTCATAAAATCCCGTAGCACCGCCTACCCAATCGCCGCCGAATTCTGGCACATCAGGATAGCGATTTAATACGATAAAATAAGGATAGGGTGCGCGCACATACTGGTTAGCAGCGACGTTATAGGGGCTAGTGCTGGAGACTGTTACGTTAGAGAAATTAACTGTAGGGGTCGAAGCCAACGCAGGAAGATTAACATACATGCCTATAGCCGAAGCCGTGGTCTTCTTGCTGACGGCGGGGGTTATTGATGCAACTGTTGCGCCATTGGCTGTTTTGTTAACTACTGTGGCTTTGGTGATGCCGCTATTGCCATATGTCAGCGACAATGTATAAACATTATTTCCAATCAAACCGCCCGTTACGAGTACTTCAGTGTTAGTTCCCCCTGTCCAACCTGTGCTGGAGGAATTAGCGTTATAGTTGGCCGCGATTGACAGAATAACGTAGTCTTTAACTACGCCACCCACTACCGTATGTTGTAAACGCAAACCATCTAGCGTGGAAGTAAAATCAGGTCCGTAGCCGGTAGGTGAGCCACCATAGCGATTATAGGCTGATATAGCCCCGATTAACCCAGTTTCCACTGTACTTGATTGGTTTAAAAACCCTTCATCAATCCGAACATCCACCGAAACGGTATATTGGGTGCCTAAATAAAAAGCATTGCTGACAATTAGCCATGATTCTGGAATCGTCGCACTGGCGCTATATTGCAGATTAGCGCCTCCATTGATAGGAGTGTCGGTGTTAATCGATAAATTGGGATTGGGATCCACTTCAGTCGAACCAGCATCATAACCGGAATAAATCGGTGCAAAATTTTCAAAATTTAATTCGCTAAAATTATCCACTTGAGTGCTTGGAGGGGATATCCCACAATAGGTAGAGGAATCAATAGCCTGCGTGTTTTGTAAACTTTCATTAGCCTCGGCAAGAGGGAAATCAGAATTGGCCAAGAAAACCCCCGCAGCAGCTAGACTAGCTAGTGCCAAAAAATATTTTTTTTGCATGATAAGGATTCCTTTGGAGATATAAGAATTTTAGATGGTAACTGCTTTTTCTAGCTTAAAGTTTAAATGAATACCACTAGAGTGTCAAAACAAGCTCTTGCGCTATTTAGCATTCTGCAAAGCTAAACGGATCAGCTCTTCGCAACTTAGCTCTGGCTGTAGCACCGCTTGTACTAATTGCTTGGCTTCTGCTAATTTGTAGCCTAATGAGATTAGTGCATTTACTGCGTCATGAAACGCCGAAGAATGACTCACATGCGTTTGAATATTCACATCAGCAAATGAAGGTGTTTCTGAAAACAATGCAGGTAATCTATCACGTAGTTCAATTAACAATCGTTCTGCCGTTTTTTTACCAATGCCAGGTAACCGCACCAATGCTGTCACATTATTTTCTGTCACACATTGCAATAATGTTAAACCATCCATGCCGGATAAAATTACCAAGGCCACTTTCGGACCTATACCATTAACTTTAATCAACTCACGAAATAATGCACGCTCTTGTTGGTCACTAAAACCAAATAATAAATGCGCATCTTCGCGCACCACTAAATGCGTGAACAATAACACTGGCTGACCAATCTCAGGTAAGCGGTAACAGGTGGTCATTGGAACTTGCACTTCATAGCCCACGCCTTGTATATCTAAAAGTACCCAAGGGGGTTGTTTAGTGAGTAGAGTCCCAGAAAGTCGTCCGATCATGTTGTTTTCCCTGGCAAGTTTTTAAAAATGTAGTTTATCATAGATGATTAATATTTAGTTCACTCCGACTCTGCAACTATATTTTGCAACTAAAAACAGTTGCAAAAAAATATTAGGTTGCATATAATTATAAATATGAGCCAACATGCTAAACTAATTCAACGATTTTTATTAAAGCCTACGGATTTTACATGGCAGGAATTATCTAAATTACTAGGATACTGGGGTTATGTACCTGTTGGTGGTGGCAAAACTGGTGGTTCACGATCACGTTTTATTCATGAAAAATATCCACCCATTATCTTGCATAAACCTCATCCCCTCCTATTTTAAAACGATACCAAATGGAAGCGATTATGCAATTACTCAGCAATTCCCCGGTGAATGTGAAATTAGGCAAAAATGCAGAGAGTATGATGAAATACTTCACGCGATGAGGGGTTGTCAGGGGAGAGAATCGCGATTCTTTCCCCTGACTGTGGC
>JBIOEC010000070.1:0-6257 GCA_044445645.1 Gammaproteobacteria bacterium
AAATCAAACTGCATGAAAACCGGGCAACCAGATTGGGGCTCACTGCAAATTATCTATACTGGAAATGAATTCGACAAAGAAGGTTTGCTGCGTTATATCGTATCATTACGTAATCACAACGGTTTTGCTGAAGATTGTGTGGAACAGATATTTGTCGATATCATGCGATATTGTGCTCCACAGGAATTAACTATTGAAGGTCGTTATACGCGCCGTGGTGGTTTAGATATCAATCCATTGCGCAGTAATGCGCGAGTGATTCCGCAAAGATATGCTGAACGCCTTTGGAGACATTAAAGTTATATCAGGCAATTTTATCCATCTATCTGCGCAAATGCCGAATGGTTGTGGATAGATTCGAAATTTTCAGCAGTGACTTGATAATGTTCCACGCGCGGATCCGCATTTAATACTGCGGCAATATCTCGCACCATGTCCTCTACGAACTTAGGGTTTTCATAGGCTTTTTCGGTCACATACTTTTCATCAGGGCGTTTTAGAATACCGAAGAGATCGCAGGAAGCATTTTGTTCAACAATTTGGATGATTTCATCAATCCATAAATCATGAGCTTGATATAGCGTGATGCTGACTTGAGAGCGTTGATTATGGGCACCATACTGCGAAATTTCTTTTGAACAAGGACATAAACTGGTAACAGGAACATGCACTTGTAAAATCAAATTCGGCTTTCCAGAAACAAATTCGGCGATAAGATGAACATCATAATCTAATAAACTTTTGACTCCAGAAACCGGAGCGCTTTTGTTTATGAAATAAGGAAAACTGAATTCAATATAACCATTTTCTGCTTGTAGATGTTCTACTGTACGGTTGAGTAATTGTAACAAGCTATCAGCCGTAAGCGGTTCTGCGCAATCATTGAGGATTTCCACAAAACGTGACATGTGGGTTCCTTTTTGATCTGCTGTTAAATTCACATATAAATTGCAGGTAGCGATCGTATGCTGTATGCCATCTGCACCAGTAATAGCCAATGGATGCCGAATGCCTTTAATCCCGACTTTGTTAATCGTTAAAGCGCGGGTATCACGACGTCCTTGGACATCGACAATAGATGAGTGATCTGAGTTCTGCATATTACTGCTCTTCAGTATAATGTACTGCCTCATACGGTGTTTCTTGCAAAGTAACTGCCTTCACTCGTACGCGATCAGAGTTTAATTGTTTAGCGATTTTTTGATATAACCATGCGGCAATATTTTCTGCCGTGGGGTTTATCTGGTCAAAAGGCGCCACGTCGTTAAAAAATTTATGGTCTAGCTGCTTTACTATGCCATCGATGATTGGGCGCGCATGCGCAAAATCTACCACCATACCTAGTTCGTCTAACTGCGAGGCGGTAATTTCCGTGGTTAATTTATAGTTATGGCCATGCACATCTACACAATCGCCTCGGTAGCCACGCAAGCGGTGCGCGCCACAAAAGTAATTAGTGACTTTAACGGTATAATTCGCTGACATATTAGTTAATTAGCTTTGTTGAACGACCTAAAATTATACCATAATTTCGACTTGTGCGTAGACAGAGCATTTTGATCACCAGCAGTTCCTGGCGTATGCTCGCCAGGAACTGCTTGGAACGCGAATTCTGGATAAGAACGTCATTCCCGATGAGTAAGGGGCTTCAATGAAAATCATAACCAACAGAGGGAATCTAGTACTGAAATTTCTAGAAGTTTCAGTACTAGATTCCCTCTGTTGGCTTATGGCTACGTAGAAAATGTTACTCATCGGGAATGACGTTCTTATCCAGGATTCGCGTTTGGAGCACCGCTCGCTTTTATTGCAAGACCCTGAATTATGTTATGTAATTAACTTGCAACAGAGGTTTTGGTTATGCCCCTAAATATAGATTTGGTTTTACAAAAAATAAGTGAAAGTGGCAGTTACTTGGAACTTGGCCAGGGTACAGGTTTGGCATTAATTGATAGCCAAATAGACCTTATTGGAGAGCAGGCACTAACTGCCGACAGTTTCTCCCTAGACGCTATCCAAAGTATTATTCATGAGTTAGAACAGTCATTCCTCTGTAGAACGAGCTTAAAATTAGAACCGCAAGAAAATAGTATTAAGGAGCAAATCGCCCAGTTATTGCAGGTATGGTTTTACTTAAATAGCACTTTCGTGCCCGTACCGAACATTAAATTGACACTCAATAAACTAATCACTTTACCACTCTTGCGGCAATATCCTCATATTATTGCACCGCTTCAGCAGTTCTATGAAAAAATTCAAGCCCCTATGCACCAACTATTATTAGCCGATATGCAAAGCAATATCCAAATCATAATTGCGCAATTCATACGGCAAGAAATGATAAATTTAAGCAACTCCATTATCTATGCTTATCCTAATACTGTTGTTGATCAGGAGTTACGTTATACACATGATTTGTTAATCAGTTTCGCTCGATTACGCTTGGTTCATGATTTACATGAACAAATATATCGTTTTAACAATCCTATGATGAATACCGTTGCCGACCAATGGTACCAAGCACAAATCGTATCTTTTGCCCGCAATATCGTAGGTTATTATATTGCTGCATCGCGTAGTAATTTACAACCTTACTCTGTGAATACCGTTGTAGCCCTAACTTATGGGAAAGTGGCGGAAGTATTAAGATTATCTATGAATATACGTTCTAAAACTCCCTGGCCTGAAACGCTAACAGTGGCTCAATATACTGACATTATTCAGCGTGGTGAAGGAGTGAGAGATACTATCTTTTTTCGCGGTTTTAGTGGTTCCCCAAACAAAAGAGATTTTAGCTTGTTATTTTGGTCAGCCGGGGATATTTTTAATTTGGGATTTCGCACCACTGGCGGTTCTGATAATTATATGATCACTGAAACATTTGTTTCGCAAAATGGTAATGCGATTGCGGTTACCACAGATCCTTGTGCAGCTGCTTTTTTCCCTATGCAATTTTCCGCTAATGAAACATGGATATATTGTGTATATCCGGAACATGCATTGAGCTTAATGGAGCATGCACAAAAATCTACCGGTATGTTTCAAAGAAATCCGACATCAAATGAAGCTGAGAACTGGTGGGCGCATGAGTTTATTACTCGGGATATTCCTCCGGAAAGGGTACTAGCAGCTATAAGAATCAAACGTAAAGTCACTGAGCCACACCCTGCAAGTTATCTAGAATTTCAGGAAATGCGCAAGCAGGGAAAAAACGCAGCTTATCATGGTCATTTTAAGATTGAAGAACTACTTGAAAATCCACGCGCAAAACAACAGTTTCCCGATATAATGGCCGAGGTTAGTAAGCAGATTAGAATTCTTATGGCGGAAGCAGAACACCGAGTTTTTGATATTCCTAATCCATTTAATTATGAGTCAGTCCATCGCGCACAGCAGCTTGGAGCAAGTTTTTCTAGGATCAATAGATTATTTGAAGCTTCTTTATATGATGTCATAAGAGAAACTCTAGAGCCTAATCCTAGTATTATTGTGGCAGATATCCCAGTGATTGCCACGACCTATTTGCGTAATCTTAGCAGGATGCTAGTAGAGCAGCTGTTATCTCTAAAAGATTTTATCCACGTTGATCCAGATCATTTGCCTGATAAAAAAATGGTGGAATTGCACTCTAGCAGTGGTGAACAGATTTATGTAGATGTGCAGCTGGAAAAAAAACTGATGAACGCCGTGTTGCAAGCATCTGCTCTTAAGGAAGTCACACAACGGTTACGTCGTGCTTACCAGAGTTCTTCTGTCAATCTTGAAGATGCTATAAACCATTCTTTAGCACCTTACCTGCGAGCAGCCATGGTAGGCTTTTTTGAACAATCTGAAAATCATTTGCTCATGCAGACGGGGACCTCACATTTTGTTTAGTGCGAGAAACCTAAGAAGATGTCTTTGTTGCCCTGGATACTGCTGGGGGTGCTTCGAAAGCATTTTTAGGGATTTGCAGTTTCTGTACATTAGAATCTGAAAAAGTCACATTGTTATACCGTTTTTTTAAGCTAGATATTTCTTTAGCTGAAACACCTGGTTCAAATCGCAACGTGAGTTTAACCGGTACTTTGATGTTTTTTAATAAAGTATCAGCAGCCTTAACATTGGGTACCTCGTTAATAGTTACTTGAGAACTCACCTCACAACTCAATCGTATGTATAGTTCGGTTTGTTCAGGCTTATTAGGAATATCGCGGTGACTTATGTTGCTAGGCTTGCCCTCCAGTCCCGCAGCTCTAGTGATTAATCCCTGGAAAAGTTGATCCGTTGGAAATTTTGTTCTTGCTTGATGGACAAGACTAGCACTCTCTGACCCCATAGCTTTTTACCTCCAACCTTAAATATATTGTTCAATTTTAGCTCAAAAATCGGTATATAGCCAGTCGTACCGCTTTAATATCTCACCAGAGACTCCCTATCATTCCTGCTATGCCTATTTTCCTCCAAAGTGAGATCTCACGGAGGAAATTCGGCATGGGAAGGCCTTGTCTAGTTAAAGCTGGCGGTGATAGATGATGGCGTCACAGGATCAGGAGCGGGTGTACTCGTATTCGTTGGATTTAAGTGCTCTTGCCATTTACTTTCAACTATACCCATAATAGGTTCCCAGTATTTGTCAGATATAACAAAATCTAAATGTTGCGGTTCAACACCCTGAGGCTTATAATAATTTTGCCAAACTTGAACTTTAAACTCTAGGAAACGTTCCGTAAAACCACTGAAATCTTGAGCATCGAAACCCAAAGATTTCATGGTTTCAACTAGCATTACAGCAAATCGCTCTACATACTCAATTGAATAATTGGTTTCTACAGGCTTTTCATAAAAAACAGACAAATCCCTAATATCTAAATGTTTAGTAAAAGAATCCAAAACCATTGAAGCGCCAATCAAAAGCTTATCGGTTTTTGAGTAGCGTTGGCTACTAGGATGATTGGAAAAAAATTGCACAGCTTCTTGTAAACGCTGCTTGACATAGTCTGGACCTTTTTGTGTTTGTTTTATATCAACCATGAGCTTTTTAAACTCTTCCGAGTTAGAAACATAAAGCCAAGGATACATTTTTCTACTCCGGTTTATAATATTGTTAGCAATAATACTGATATAAGCTGATAAATGCAAGTATACCAACTAATATTTTTGACTCTTAACTAATGGCCTATTTTATAAATAGTGATCTTGCGTTGCCATGCTAAGCGATTTATTTAGCTTCCTCTTTATAAATATTGGGCAATAATGCCGGATTTTCCCCCACTACTAAAGGAGTATAATCTTGTGGGCGACGTTGTTGGGCAAATGGGAATAAGCGCTTGCAGGTATCGCGCAAATTAAAATCTAGGGATGCCACTAATACGGCAGGTTGATCACGAGGCGCCTGGGCTAATATTTTACCGTTGGGAGCGGCAATAAAGCTGCTGCCATACAGGGTTAAACCTTTTTCCTGACCTTTCTCGTCTTTGCCCATGCTTTCTGTGCCTATACGGTTAGCAGCAATCACAAAGCAATTGTTAGCGATCGCATGTGCAACTTGAATGGCTTGCCACATTCTTTGGCTGTCAAAACCCGGTTCAGTAGGTTCACCTCCAATAGCGGTTGGATAGATAAGGACTTCTGCACCTTTGAGCCCGTATATTCGGGCAAGTTCGGGAAACCATTGATCATAGCAGGTTGGGGTTGCCATTTTATGTCCGGCTATTTCATGGATAGGATATGTGGCAATACCTGGGGTGAATGATAAGGTTTCATTATAACCTTCGCCACTGGGGATATGTTGTTTACGAGTTTTTCCAACCATAGAACCATTTGGGGCAAAAGTTACGGCAGTATTGTAGCAATTACCTTGTTCTCCACGTTCAACTAGAGAGAGCACAATATAAACTTGATATTTTTGGGCAACTTCTTTGGCAAATTGTGAGCTAGGTCCAGTACCAATATCTTCAATATACGCTTTGGCACTGACATCAGCTCTTGAGCAAAAATAGGGGCTTAATGTTAGCTCCTGTAAACAAACCAGCTTGGCGCCTTGTTCGGCAGCATATTTGATACCTTCTTCTAGTTTAGCTTTATGCTCTATGGGATCTGGATACCATTGCTGCTGTACTAAACCTACCCTAAGTGTTGTTTCTAATGCCATGCGTCTATCCCCAAATGAATTTTTCAATAGTTACGATAATAAATCAGATTATGGTTAATTATCAATGCATTTTCTTGCTCTCAACCTTGCTTGAAATATAAAGGTAAAGGGGTATAATTAATTT
>JBIOEC010000071.1:0-6224 GCA_044445645.1 Gammaproteobacteria bacterium
GTATAAATAACCTCTGTACTCAATTTTTCAAGAAAAAGGTCTTAAATCTAGCTTTTCACTTGTTTCTCTTATTAAATGGTATATTGATTCATCTAGCATTGATATTATCCTCAAAGCGCAGTTGTCTGTTTCCATCTGATAGATGGCCACGAAAACGACTCTTCAGATGCACCACTGTACGCACGGGTACTTGAGTGGTTTGACCGGAATTATAGGCTTTATCCGCTTGGCTTGGCTCAAAATGTACACCTAATCTTGTGAGCGCTTCTAGACAGGCAGAATCAAATCCTTGGTCAATTATGGGTCTTTTTAAACGGGGGGAGTAATAGGCTTTTGCATAAACCCCATACCCCAATTTAACCAAGTCTCCCATTTCCACCAAGGTGCGTAGGGCTCGACTGACTTGGCGGTCGGAGCCTAAGCTTTTTACATCTTGGCGCAGGACGATGCTTCCTGGCAGTTGTTTGATCTGGTTTAAAACTTCAAACTTGAAGCTGTTGGGATAATAAGTTTTATTCATGATGTTTACTCCGTCACAAATGGACAATTTAAGTATAATATGGCTTCTCATTAGGGTCAAGATACGTCACAAATGGACAATTTGAGGAGCTTTTACTAGTTACCGTTAAAGATATTTAGTAATTTGACCTCAACTTATCCGTCAGGCTAAAAACAGCTTACCAGTCTCTGCCCAGGGTGGAAGATAATTCTTATTTAGGGGTTTTAAGTGATCTAATCAATTCGTCCAGAGCTCATAGTTCACATTACCGGCACGTTTTTGTTTGAGGGGGCGCCAATTGTGGGGGAGTTCAAGCTTTTGTTGGGCGGGCATTTCGAGGTAGATTAACGCCTCGGGGGCAAGCCAACCGTTATTTTCCAGATAGGTGCAAATGGGAACCCATAACTGACTGGCAAAAGGCGGATCAATAAAAGCTATAGTAAACTGGGTGGTGGCGGGTTTGGATAACCAGTGCACGACATCTGCACAAATAATATCAAGTTGGGTGGTTTGAAATAAGGCGGCTTGTTGTTGTAAATGTTTGGTCACCTGGAATTCATTATCTATCAAGGTGACATGACTAGCGCCGCGCGACAATGCTTCGAAAGCCAGAATGCCGCTGCCACTGCAAACATCTAAACAATTAGCTTCTTCAATATGCGGCAGCAACCAATTAAATAGGGTTTCGCGAATACGATCGGTGGTAGGACGCAATTCTACGCCAGCAGGAACGGGAATAACGCGACTGCGCCATTCCCCACCGATAATGCGTACACGTCCAGGTTTAGGGGGCATAACCAACAGTCACTAATACGCTGTTATTTAAATTAAGATGCTTTTGCATCGCTGTTTTTACTTGCTCGGGTGTTACCGCTAAAATCTGCGCGCGGAAACTGGCTAAATACTCTGGTGGTAGATCATAAAAAGCAATCATGGCTAATTGATCAACCACTGCTGCATTACTATCTAACCGTAAAGCAAAGTTACCCGTGATATTACTTTGTGCAGCCTGTACTTGTTCCTGAGTCGGGCCCTGGTTGATAAAATCTTGTACGGTATGCTGCAGCACTGCAATAACTTCTTCTGTAGCTTCGGTACGAGTTTGCGCATTAATAATAAAAGGCCCGGTTTGTTGCAGAGGAATTAATTGACTGGTCGTGTTGTAAGCAAGGCCGCGTTCTTTACGCACTTCTTTGAACAACATGGAAACCAATCCACTTCCACCTAAAATATGATTTCCAACATAGAGTGGGAAAAAATCAGGATCATCACGGTTAATACCTAAGGTGCCATATAATACATGTGCTTGCGTAGAATCAAATGGAATATTCAATACTGCGTTAGCGGCTAGAGGTTCAGGTGTAGGTAGCGCTGAAGCTGGAACGCCAGCCGGAAGCGATGCTTCTATTACATCTGCCAATGCTTTGGCATTTTCTAAATCGATATCTCCAACCAATGCCAACACGGCATTTTCTGCGCTGTAATACTGGGCAGCAAATGCAGCTACATCTTGTTGCGTAATTTTACTTACACTTTCAAGAGTGCCCATTACTGGATGCGCATAAGGATGATCACGATATAATGCTGAATAAAAATTATTACTCGCAATCACACTCGGAAGGTGTTGCTGTTCCTGCAAATTAGAAATTAACCGTTGTTGTTCACGAATAACCACATCCGGCGGAAAAGTCGGTTTGGATAAAATCGCTAATAAGGTTTTGAATGCTTGATCGAACAGTTCTTGCGTACTTAAAACCCGCATCGAAATTGCCATCATATCCCGATTTATCGAGGTATCTATGCTTGATCCTGCGGCATCAATACGTTCCGCAATTTGCTCTGCGTCAAACTGTTGACTGCCTTGCAGTAATACTTGGCTAGACAATTCCGCTAAACCTGGTAATTGTCCATCCCGTGCAGACCCTGCAGCAAAAATTAGACGCATATCCAGTATAGGTAAAGCATCGGTGCTCACCAGTAATACTTTCATTCCGTGTTTAGTTGTCCATTCCTCTATAGCCACGTGGGTTTCTTCACCCGTGTTTAATAATAAAGTAGGTGTTGGTTCTTGATGACCACGCCACCATACAAATAATGTAGCGGATACACTTGCGATCACAATTAATGATAATCCAAGAATCCATTTTTTATACCGATTTTTTCGCGGTGCGGTAGAAAAGATCATTGCGCTTGCTCCTGCGTTGCTGTAGTTGCCGATGGGGTGGTAGTGGTAGCGCTTGCTGTTGGATTAACTGCCGTGGTTGTGGGAGTTATTGCCATTTCTGCATTGCCAGGTGATCCTGCAGAAGCTTCCATTGCCACTGCGGGGGCAGGGACTTTAGTCTGCGTTTCTGGGACTAAAATACCTACTGTCAAGCGTTCTGAGGTTAAATAACGTTGCGCCACTTGTTGTACTTGTTCAGCAGTTACCGCATTAATATTATTCACATACTCATCCACGAGTTCTGGACTCAAGCCTACACTGGCTAAGCTACCAATTTGCAAAGCTTGTTGAGTCATAGAATCTCGTGCATAAATTTCATTAGCAATAACCTGGGTTTTAACGCGTTGCAATTCTTGTGGGCTCACCAACGCGGTTTGCATAACTTGCACTTGTTGACGTAGTGCGGCTTCTAATTCCTCAGGGGTGTGATTTTGAGTAGGAACGCCACCCAAGATCAACACGGTATCTAAACGATCAAATGGATTGTAGATTGCACCTACTTCGCTGGCCATCAATTGCTCACGCACTAATGTACGACTTAACCGTGCACTTTCACCACCGGCTAAAACTCCAACTAATACATCTAAAGCATACGGTTCCCAAGTTTCATTCGCCGTATTAACCACAGGAACATTGTAACCTAGGTACAGATAAGGAATTAATGAAGGTGTAGCGACTTCAATACGGCGTTCGCCTAAAGGCGGCACTGCGGGAGGTGGTTTTAAAGTAGGAATATCTTTGGATAAATGTTGGCTTGGCGGTATCTTACCAAAATGATGTTCAGCTAATTGATATATCGTTTTGGGTTCTACATCTCCAACAACTACTACGATGGCATTATTTGGCGCATACCATTTGTCATACCATGTTTCAATATCACTGCGGGTATAACGGTTAATATCATCCATCCACCCTACTACTGGATGACGATAGGGACTGGTGACTTGCGCAATGGCGTTAAAGCGTTCGTACATCCGGGCTACAGGATTATCCTCGGTACGTAAACGGCGCTCTTCCGCTACTACATCACGTTCAGTCAGTAATTCTTCATCGGTATAGTCAATATTGCGCATGCGATCGGCTTCAAGTTCAAAAGCCAGTGGAATACGGCGGGCTTCTAGTTCTTCATAGTAAACCGTATAATCTAAACTAGTGAATGCGTTTTGATCCCCACCATTTTCAGCGATAATAGACACGAACTCGCCTGCTGGATATGTTTTAGTACCCTTGAACATAAGATGCTCTAACATATGAGAAATACCCGTAATCCCTTCATATTCATAGCTAGATCCCACTTGATACCACACTTGGGTGACGGCTACCGGGGCACGATGATCTGGGCGGACAATTAAGCGCAAGCCATTATCTAAGGTGTAATAAAAAGTTTCAGGCTTACTCGAGACAGCATAAAGAGGGTTGCTAGTGGAAATAGTGGTCAGTGTGACCAGCAAAGATAAAAATAGTGGGGCACGCATGCAGACTTTCTCCTTAATTCAGCATAAAATGATATAACTTCAGGTGGCTATTCATATGCCGGGACAATTATAAATACCAACTTTAACATCGCTGGTAAATGTTCAACATTATACGTAACTACACGCCCTTAGCTCTAAACTTGGAGAACCTTGATATTTTGTCGAGGTTGAACGAAAATGGCGTTAGAAAAGCGGAGCATACACGCAGTATGTGAGCATTTTCTAACGCCATTTTCGTTCAAGATCGGCGAAATAGCAAGGTTCCTTTACTACAGGGTGAGTAGTTACCATTATACAACTATTTGATTATTTAGGAATACGATAAAAAATTATGTTAGGTTTCAAACGACGATCTACAACAGAATCCTCTACAACCCCTACAGAATCCTCAACTGGTAAGAGCTGGTTTAGTCGCCTCAAAGACGGCTTAAAGCGTACCCGCTCACAATTCACATCCGGGTTGGCTGATTTGGTATTAGGTAAAAAAGCCATTGATGCTGATTTACTGGAAGAATTAGAAACGCGCTTATTATTGGCCGATGTTGGAGTTAACGCTACGGAACAAATTATTCAAGATTTAACGCAGCGGATTAACCGTAAACAAGTGAATGATAGTGAAGCCCTGTTTAACGCGTTGCGTGAAAATTTATTAGAGATACTTAAAACCGCTAATACCACAGAATTTAATATTGATACAACACAAGTTCCTTATAGCATTCTGATGGTGGGTATCAATGGTGCTGGAAAAACTACCACCATTGGCAAATTAGCATGTCTATTTCGTAAACAAGGAAAAACCGTCTTACTTGCCGCTGGTGATACTTTTCGTGCTGCGGCGATAGAACAATTAAAAGTATGGGGAGAACGCAATCAAATTGCGATCGTGGCACAATCGCAAGGCTCGGATAGTGCTGCTGTGATCTATGATGCGTTAGAATCTGCCAAAGCTCGTCGTTATGATGTATTACTGGCCGATACAGCAGGCCGTTTGCACACGCAATTGCATTTATTAGAAGAACTGAAAAAAATAAAACGCGTCATGCAGAAAGTCGACAACACTGCCCCACAAGAAACCTGGTTGGTGATCGATGCAGGAATCGGGCAAAATGCATTAGTTCAGGCGAAAGAATTTCATCAAGCACTGGGCCTGACCGGTATTATCCTAACCAAACTAGATGGCACAGCCAAAGGTGGAATTATTTTTGCAATTACTCAAGAATTAAAATTACCCATTCGCTTTATCGGAGTCGGTGAGGATTTAGAAGATTTGCACCCCTTTGTGGCAGAAGAATTTGTTGATGCATTATTGGAGAGAAATAATTCATGATCAAATTTGAGAATGTTAGTAAAAAATATCCCAGCGGGCATGAAGCGTTAAAGAATGTTAATCTAGCTATTCCGCGTGGAGAGCTAGTATTTTTAACCGGCCATTCCGGTGCGGGTAAAAGCACGTTACTAAAACTCATTTTATTATTAGAGCGTTGCTCTCGTGGTAAAGTACTGATTAATGATAAATGTTTAAAATCGATTCCTAACCGCAACATTCCTTTTTATCGTCGTAAAATTGGCATGATCTTTCAAGATCACCGCTTGCTAGTTGAACGCACCGTGTTCGATAATATTGCATTGCCCCTCATTATTGGCGGATATAGTGCTACTGATATTGGTAAACGTGTGCGAGCTGCATTGGATAAAGTAGGATTACTGGGCCGTGAAAGCGCATATCCGATGACCTTATCCACCGGTGAACGCCAACGAGTTGGTATCGCTCGCGCTATCGTACATAAACCTGAAATTATTTTGGCCGATGAACCGACTGGAAATTTAGACCCGGTACTCGCACATGAGATCATTGAATTATTCCAAGAATTCAATAAAGTGGGTGTAACTATTTTGGTGGCTACTCACAATTTGGCTTTAATCGCGCGTTTCCGCAATCGAATTTTGACCTTGGATAATGGCGAGTTAATTGCCGATTAATTTCTCTGTACAAACACACGCCGCTATTTCGCTAAGTTTCCGAGCA
>JBIOEC010000072.1:0-6211 GCA_044445645.1 Gammaproteobacteria bacterium
ATAAATATTATCAATAAATAATAATACATCTCGGCCTTCATCGCGGAACGCTTCTGCGATGGTTAATCCGGTTAAGGCCACACGCAGACGGTTACCTGGTGGCTCGTTCATTTGTCCGTAAACCAAGGATACTTTATCTAATACATTAGAATCTTTCATTTCGTGGTAGAAGTCATTCCCTTCACGCGTACGTTCCCCTACACCGGCAAATACCGAGTAACCACTATGTTCGATAGCAATATTACGAATAAGCTCCATCATGTTTACGGTTTTACCTACCCCAGCACCGCCAAATAGTCCAACTTTACCGCCCTTGGCAAATGGACAAATTAAATCGATTACTTTGATACCGGTTTCTAATAATTCTGTGCTTGCCGCTTGTTCTGCGAATGTTGGTGGTAGACGATGAATGGGTAATAAATGCTTAGCATTGATCTGGCCTTTATTATCAATAGGATCCCCGAGTACGTTCATAATGCGACCCAAAGTTTCTATACCTACAGGCACTGTAATAGGCGCACCGGTATTTTTAGCTTTCAAACCGCGGCGTAATCCTTCGGTTGTGCCCATAGCAATAGTACGTACGATACCATCCCCTAGCTGCTGTTGCACCTCTAAAGTAATGTCGCTATTTTCCACTTTTAATGCGTCATACACTTTAGGCACTTCCGCACGAGGAAATTCTACGTCAATTACTGCACCAATAATTTCTACTACTGTACCGGTTGTCATATTATGAGTCCTCTTGAGTTAAACCATTTACACCGCTGCTGCGCCGCCAATAATTTCCGATAATTCTTGGGTAATTGCTGCTTGGCGCGCTTTGTTATAAACCAATTGTAATTTGTAAATTAAATCGCTGGCATTGTCTGATGCCGCCTTCATCGCTACCATACGCGCAGCTTGTTCGCAGGCAATATTATCAATGACTGATTGATATATTTGCGACTCTATATAACGACGAACTAATTTATCAATGATAGCTTGCGCATCTGGCTCGTATAAATAATCCCATGAGTATTCTTTATTAGTAGAAAACTCAGAAGGAGGTGATGGTAGCAAACATTCTACGGTGGGCTTTTGGGTCATGGTATTTATAAAAGAATTATAAACCAGATATAGCCGATCGATACGTTGTTCTGCGTACTCATCTAGCATTATTTGTGCTGCACCTACTAAATCACCTGAAGTTGGCTTATCACCAAGGTGTCCGGTTGAGGCCACAATATTAACCCCAAAACGTTTAAAAAAACTTTCAGCCTTAGTACCGATCAAGCACAAATCGATTGGTATGTTTTGTTCCTGATACTTTTGCATTTGATTTAATGTGGTTTTAAAAGCATTAATATTTAAACCTCCACATAGTCCACGATCAGTAGAAACAATAATAAATCCTACACGTTTAACTTCGCGTTCTTGCAAAAACAAATTATTATATTCAGGCCGTGCTTTAGTTAAATGTGCAATAACTTCACGGATCGCATCTGAATAAGGTTGTGAAGCACGCATACGTTCTTGCGCCCTACGCATTTTACTGGCCGCTACCATTTCCATGGCGCGCGTAATTTTCTGCGTATTACGTATGCTTTTTATTTTAGTGCGGATTTCTTTTGTACTAGCCATATATAGTTATCCTCTCACCCGCCCTGCTTACCATGTTTGTGAACCGACAAAATCATCTAAAATAGTTTTCATTTGAGCTTCTATCGTTGCATCAAAATCACCAGTCAAATTAATTTGTTCCATAAAACCATGATGGTGATCGCGGCAGAAAGTATGTAGCGCCTGTTCAAATGGAATCACTTTTTCTAATGGAACAGTATCTAAATAGCCACGGTCAGCAGCAAACAAGCTCATCGCCATATCCGCAACTGATAATGGGCTATATTGTTTCTGCTTCATGATTTCCATTACACGCTGGCCACGCTCAAGTTGTTTACGTGTGGTTTCATCCAAATCAGAAGCAAATTGCGCGAAAGCTTCTAATTCACGATATTGCGCTAATGCTAAACGTACACCACCACCTAATTTTTTAATAATCTTGGTTTGCGCAGCACCACCTACACGCGAAACAGATAAACCCGCGTTGATAGCCGGACGGAAACCGGAATTGAATAAATCAGTTTCTAAATAAATTTGTCCGTCAGTAATCGAAATTACGTTGGTAGGTACGAATGCGGATACGTCACCTGCTTGTGTTTCAATTATTGGCAGCGCGGTTAATGATCCCGTTTTTCCTACTACTGCACCATCGGTTACTTGCGCAACATAATCGGCATTAACCCGTGCTGCACGTTCGAGTAAACGCGAGTGCAAGTAGAATACATCTCCAGGATAAGCTTCACGACCTGGGGGACGTTTCAATAATAAAGATATTTGACGATATGCCCAAGCTTGCTTAGTTAAATCATCATAAATGATAAGGGCATCTTGGCCTCGATCACGGAAATATTCGCCCATCGCACAACCGGCGTATGGCGCAATAAATTGCATAGCCGCTGGATCAGCCGCCGTAGCAGCAACAATAATGGTATGGTCTAAGGCACCATGTTCTTCTAATTTACGCACTACGCTGGCAACAGAAGATGCTTTTTGTCCGATAGCCACATAAATACATTTAATGCCCGTATCTTTTTGGTTAATAATAGTATCAATGGCAATAGCGGTTTTACCTGTTTGGCGATCCCCGATAATTAATTCACGTTGGCCACGACCCACCGGTGTCATAGCATCGATTGATTTGAGTCCAGTCTGTACAGGTTGCGATACTGATTGGCGATCAATAACCCCAGGCGCTACTTTTTCGATTGGAGAGGTTTGGGTAAATGGAATGGGTCCGCGTTCATCAATAGGAACACCTAGCGCGTTGACTACACGTCCAAGTAGACCTTCACCAACAGGCACTTCTAAAATACGGCCAGTACATTTTGCAGATTGTCCTTCTGCTAAATGATTATAACTTCCTAAAATTACCGCACCCACAGAGTCACGTTCAAGGTTAAGTGCAATACCATAAGTTTGATCATTAAACTCAATCATTTCACCTTGCATAACATCAGCCAAACCGTGAAGTCTCACAATACCATCCATTACACTCACGATAGTACCTTCAGTACGCGCTTCTGCAGCGACAGCAAATTTATGAATTTGCGTTTTAATAATTTCACTAATTTCTGCGGGATTTAGTTGTGTTTTCATTCAAGCCTCGTTTTTTCAAAAATTCCTGTAGCAATTACTCAATGGTTAGCGTTCCTAACCATTCATCAAGCTATCAGCTAGTTGCATGAGACGACCTCGCACTGAACCATCAATGACTTTGTCGCCTGCACGAATAATTGCACCACCAATCAGTTTTTCGTCTGTATCCGATTCAATATAAACTTGACGTTCCAAGTTTTTACTTAAAATTTTTGCAAATTGATCACGTTGCGCATCTGCCAAAGGAAATGCCGAGGTGATTTGCACTGTTATCGTGCGTTCAGTTTCTGCTTTATATTGTGCAAATAAATCAGAAATAGTTGGCAATAACATTAGTCGATGATTGTTCGCTAATACATGTATGAAATTTTTAACTTCAGAGGTTAAATCTGGCAAACAAGCATTAATCACTTGGAGAATTTGCTCACACGTAAACTTAGGATTGCGCAATAACGCATCCATTTCAGGAACCTTTACCACTGACGCCAATCCGGCAAGTGCTGCGGCCCATGCTGCAATTTGCTTATTTTCTTCTGCATAGGCAAAAGCTGCTTTGGCATAGGGACGTGCAAGTGTGTTGTTTTCTTTCATCGAACTACCCGATTTGTGTTTCTAATTGACGGATGACATCGTTATGTACTTTCAGATCTACACTGCTTTGTAGCACCTGTTCCGCACCACTAATGGCCAAAGCAACCATCTCTTTGCGCAACGATTCGCGGGCACGCGCCATGGATTGCTCAACTTCAGATTGTGCTGCTTCGAGCAGACGCTCACCTTCAGCGTGCGCATGTTCTTTCGCTTCTTCAATAATCTGATCAGCACGACGGTACGCTTTTTCGATAATTTCCGATGCTTGCTGTTTAGATGCACGAACTTGTAGCTGTATTTGTGCTTCCGCGTCAGCCAATTCTTTTTGACCACGTTCACCCGCAGCTAAACCATCAGCAATCTTCTTTTGTCTATCGTCCATAGCCTTCACGAGTGGTGGCCATACCACTTTCATCGTAAACCAGACAAAAAGAAGAAATGTAATTGCTTGTCCTATGAGAGTTAAATTTATGCTCACAGTATTGTTCCTCTAATTAATGACCCCTTACCCGCCACGCATAACAACAGCGTGCCGGCCTCTCCCTTCGAGAGAGGCTATTTACCCAAAGTATTTAAGCACCCGCAGCCGCATGTACTGCGCTTAGTAATGGATTAGCGAAGGTTAAGAATAATGCTAAACCCACACCGATCATCGCGATAGCATCGATCAAACCAGCCACAATAAACATACGAATTTGTAACATATTTACCATTTCAGGTTGACGCGCTGCACCTTCTAAAAACTTACCGCCCAACAAACCGAAGCCAATCGCTGTACCAAATGCGCCTAAGCCGATTAATAAAGCCACTGCAATTACAGTCATGCCTTGCACGTTAGCAACCAATGTAGCGATACTTTCCATACTATTCCCCTTTCAGTTTAAAGTTAATGATAATGTAACTATAGTTACGAGCTAATGACTTTCTTGCGCTAAAGTCACATATACAATCGTTAACATCATAAAAATGAACGCTTGCAATATGATAATCAAAATATGAAAAATGGCCCATATTCCACCTAGAGTCCATTGAATCCACCATGGCAACAGTGCAATTAATATAAAGATTAATTCACCGGCATACAGGTTTCCAAATAACCGCAGTCCTAATGACATAGGCTTTGCTAAATCTTCTACTACTTTTAAAATGAAATTGAATGGAGCAAGTTTTGCACCAAATGGATGGGTGAAATACTCTTTAGTATAACCGCCACCGCCTTTCGCTTTGATCCCATAATACATCACAATAAAAAATACGGAGATGGATAAGCCGAAAGTTAAATTTAAATCCGCAGTGGGAACTACACGTAAATAAGGAACACCAACCCACTGTGCGACCATGGGTAATAAATCAACGGGAATTAAATCCATCATGTTCATTAAAAATACCCAAACAAAGATGGTTAGCGCGAGCGGTGCTAGGAATTTATCTTCTGCATGACCACGAAAGGATTCTTTCACTTGATTATGGACAAAATCCACTATCATCTCTACGAAATTTTGCCATTTCCCCGGCACACCGGATGTTGCATACTTAGCAGCAAACGCAAAGCCAGCTAAAAATAACACCCCTAAAGTAATAGAGAAAAACATGGTATCTAGATTAATTGCAAAGAAGCCTTCACCTACCGTGAGGTGAGCCAGATGGTGCGTAATATAACCTACTGAATCTGATGCCATAATATTTTCACGCCGTTATTTTAAAGTTAAAACACCTATAACCACTAAACTACTTAAATAAGTTATCAAAAATCCTACTAATGCCGGTGTAGGATCGGCTGGTAACCAAATAAAAATTGCAGCTAGCCCGACAGCTGATATGAGGAGTTTAACCCCTTCAGCCACATAGAGATTAATAACTATGCGTTGTGCCGCCCGCGCACCTGTATGAGTAAATAGCTTCCAAGCAAAATAGGCATTGGAGATTACGCTCACAAGCGCCCCCAATGAAGCTGAGTAACTTGCCTGCGGTCCTGCTAGCAAGTAATAGATGATTGCCACTATGCATAGTATCCCACATTGCCAAATTAACCACTTTTTTGACAAGGTCCAGCCTGAATTTAAATTGACACTAAAACCAGCCATAATGGCTTCCCCAAAAATCAGACCTACGGGAATTACTGCGGCGCCCAGCAATTCCCGGCGAATGCTCGCAGGGAATTGCTTCCTTGTTTTTACCCCTCATGCGAGAAGTATTCCATCAAATTTTCAATTTTTTACTTAAAATTTATATTCGCCGAGTTTCTGTGCGGCGCCCATTATACGAGGTTAACTCTAGAAAAACAACTAGAATAGAACTATGATAGATACATTACGTAACTCTCAGGTAAATATAACAAATATGCAAACTCACATCACTAAGCGTTTTGCTCACCCTGGCTGGATTGAAATCGATCTAGACCAATTCGCGACTAATATTAAAG
>JBIOEC010000073.1:0-6176 GCA_044445645.1 Gammaproteobacteria bacterium
ACCACATTTTCCATTTTCATCCCGCGCGATCCTTTAATTAGCACCGTCACTTCAGGCGCCAGTAGAGGGAGTACTGCAGCAGTTAATTCTTCATGTGTTGCAAAATGTTGCGCACCTGGACCAAACTGTTGCACCGCATATTTCATTAGGTTGCCATATCCAAAAAATTGCTGCACACCTGCATCTTGCAGCCACTCTGCAACAACCTCATGTATATCTTGGGTAGTTGGGCCTAATTCTAGCATGTCCCCTAATATCGCTATTTTTGTTCCAGGATATCCTGATAATATGCTAAGAGCAGCCTGAAGAGCTGCAGGATTGGAATTATAATGGTCATCCAATATCAAGGAACCATGCTGTCCAGGACGTGGTACTAATCGCCCTTTTACCGGTTGTACATGCAATAATCCTGCTTGAATAGCTTCCACTGGAACACCAACTCCCCATGCGGCGGCAGCTGCGGCTAATGCATTTAGAACGTTATGTTCACCTAACAGCCGCAAAGAGATAGGGAATTGCTCATCACCCATACATAAAGTAAACCCAGTGTATCCTTGCGTATTAATATGAATATTTTTTGCAGTTACCATTCCCCCCTGCAAACCAAAAGTAATAATTGATTGAGTGGGTAGCAATGCATGCCATTGTGCGGAATATTTTTCATCTTGATTAATGATCGCTACCCCATCTTTGGGCAAGCTTTGATAAATTTCTGCTTTCGCGTTAGCAATTCCATCTAAACTGCCAAAACCTTCTACATGTACCGGGCGAACGCAAGTAATCAGTGCAATCTGTGGACGAACTAAATTGCATAAATAAGCAATTTCACCTGCATGATCGGCTCCCATTTCTAAAACAGCATAATGATGCTCTTGGGTTAGCTTAAGCAAACTCAGGGGCAAACCAATTGCATTATTTAAATTACCGATACTGGCTAAGGTAGGGTGCATTTGCTGCAGAATGCTGCCTATCATGGTTTTTACGGTAGTCTTACCGCAACTTCCCGTAAGTGCAATAACTGGAATTGAAAAATGGTCACGGTGCCAAGATGCCAAGACACCTAAAGCGGTTAAAGTATTACCAACTTGCACATAAGGTATTTTTGCAGATAAGGGTTGATTTACCAATGCAGCCACTGCTCCGCGCTCTTGTGCTTGTGCAATATATTCGTGACCGTTAAATTTTTCGCCTACTAAAGCAACGAACAATTCACCTGGATTAATTGTTCGTGAATCAGTGCTTACACCAGTGAAGGTTACATCGTTACCCACTAATGTTCCATTTAGTACTGGAGAAATTTGTTTTAGTGTATACATAATTTAAATGATCTCGCATTATCTACAATTCAATACCATATTCACCACCTCAGCATCAGAAAAATGCAAACGTTGTTTGCCAATAATCTGATAGTCTTCATGCCCTTTACCAGCAATGAGTACAATGTCTCCTGCTTGGGCAGCTTGGATCGCCATCTCGATGGCTTTGGCGCGATCACATTCTACCTTGATATGCTTATGTAGAGGAATGCCTTTTTGGATATCAGCAATAATTTTTTTTGGGTCTTCCGTACGTGGGTTATCATTGGTAATGATAACCACATCGGAAAATTCGGCTGCAACGCTTCCCATCAATGAACGTTTAGTGGGATCACGGTCTCCTCCACAGCCAAATACACAAGTTAATTTGTTAGGTTGATACGCACGTAAGGTTGCCAGGGCTTTCTGTAATGCATCTGGTGTATGTGCATAATCCACCACCACTAAGGGTTGATCCTTACCTCCGAAACATTGTAAACGGCCAGGCACTGCGCTCAATCCTTCTATCGCCGCTAAGGCATGCCCCAAAGCAATTCCATTAGCACACAATGCCGTTAACACCGCTAATACATTTTCTAAATTAAATCGTCCTAATAAACTGCAGCGTAAGTGACCTTTTCCCCAAGGAGTTAACACATCCGCCTGCAAGCCATGTTGATCATCCACAATATTTATTGCCTGGACCATTTGTTTAGCAGGAAGATCTGAATGCCCCACTGTAGTGTACCCAATCACGTCAAGGATCACTTGTTGTTGTAATTCTAAAAATAATGCATAACCAAAAGCATCATCTAAATTAATAACGGCATGCTGCAAACTTGGCCACTGAAATAATTGTGCTTTGGCAGCACCATAAGCACTCATTGTGTGATGATAATCTAGATGATCCTGGGTAAGATTAGTAAAAATTGCAGTATTAAAATGTACACAATTCACACGGCCTTGAACTATTGCATGTGAAGATACTTCCATGGCTAGTGCTTTTGCGCCTTGGTTTAATAGATCAGTGGTTATTTGCTGAACTGCCAGAGCACCGGGTGTGGTTAATTGGCTGGTTTGAAGCTGACTAGGAAATCCTGTTCCTAAAGTACCGAGTACCCCGCATGCATTGCCTAACGCCGATAAGGCCTGTGCCAGATAGTGAGTGCAGGAGGTTTTCCCATTAGTACCGGTTACACCAAATATTTTCAAATGCCGAGTAGGATAATTAAACCAGCGCGCAGCTAATGCTCCCACATGTTCTCGTAACCCAACCATCGGAATTAAGGGAATGTCATTAGGAAGTTCTATACCGGTATCAGGCTCATATAGTACTGCAGCTGCGCCCTGCTGAATGGCGGCTTCAATATAATTGCGCCCATCACTATCAGTTCCTGGGTATGCTAAAAATACTTCGCCTTTTTTCATCGTACGACTATCCACTGCTAATCCAGCAATGGGTATTTCCGGCGCATTAATGCGATAATCTGCAAGAAGCGTGGCGAGGGTATGTGGATACATAGTATATCTTACCAAGTTGTTTCCTCTCTCCAGGACTAAAGGATCCCCATATTGTCATACCACCTAAAATGATAATAGAGAACCACTTAACCTTGAGTGAGGCAAAATTATTAATACTGCGCAAGTTGCAGTGCCTGTTCCTCTGGTAATTCTTGTACTTCTACTTCCTCATCCTTTTGTAAATCTTCTATAAAATCGGGTTGAATATTTAATAAGCGTAGCGTACCTGCGGTCACTTTGCTAAAAATAGGAGCTGCTACTTTTCCGCCGTAATAATCCCCCGCTTGCGGATCATCGATCACCACAACCGTGGCGATTTGCGGCTGTGAAGCTGGAGCAAAGCCGGCAAACACTGAAATATAACGTTTTGCTTCATACCCACCTTCCGCTGTCGCTTTGCGCGCAGTTCCAGATTTTCCTGCTACACGGTAACCGGCAATTTTGGCTCGGAAAGTACCACGTTCATCGTGTACTACACGAGTTAACATGGTTTGCAATTGACGGGCTAATTCAGGTTCTAAAACTTGCTCACCCTGATTACCATGCATATCTGGCGTTTGATCAGTGCGCAAAAAAGTAACCGGTACAAAATTTCCATCATTGGCAATAACTGCATAAGACTGCGCTAATTGTAATGTGGTGACCGATAGTCCATATCCAAATGACATTGTGGCTTTGCTGAAATCATCATGTTCACGTGGAATTTGGATTTCCCCACTGCGCTCTCCCGGAAAACCACTGCTGGTGGGCATGCCGAATCCTATCTTTTGCAACAAATTTAAATAATTTTCAAATGGTGTGGCAAGCATAGCGTGAGTAATACCAATATTACTAGAATGCTTTAACACTCCGGTCATATCAATTACACCATAATTATTTACATCTTTAATCGTTTTGCCACGCAATTGAAAAGTACCTGGGTTGGTATCTACTAAAGTTTCAGGCTGCACACTGCCATACGCCATAGCCGCTGCCATGCTAAACGTTTTCATGACTGAGCCTGGTTCAAATACATCTGTTACAGCACGATTCCGCTGACTCTCCGAACCTCTATCTAAACGATTGTTTGGATTAAAGCTAGGATAGTTAACCATAGCTAAAATTTCACCCGTCTTCACATTGAGCACAACAATAGAACCCGCGCCTGCTTGGTTTTCAGAAACGGCATTTAATAATTGCAAATAAGCCAAATACTGAACGCGACGGTCAATGCTTAAGTATAAATTTTCACCGGGTTTAGGATCGCGCAAATGTTGAATTTCATCTACTACCCTACCTAATCTATCTTTCATCACGCTTCTTGCACCAGGTGCACCACTCAAATTTTCATCAAAGGCAAACTCCACACCCTCTTGGCCCTGGCCATCTATATCCGTAACGCCTAGTACATGTGCTGTCACTTCACCTGTAGGATAATAACGGCGATATTCACGTTCAACAAAAATACCGGGTAAATTTAAAGTTTGCACTTGTTGTGCTTGCTGTGGAGCCACTTGACGTTTTAAATACACAAATTCTTTATCGGCTTGTGCTTCTAAACGTTTTTGTAAGCTTGCAGATTCTAAACCTAATTTTTCAGCTAATAGCTGGACATTGGTGTCATTGAGCACAAACTGTTGTGGATTTACCCATATCGAAGCAACTGGGGCACTAACCGCTAATGGTTCGCCATTGCGATCAGCAATAATACCGCGATGGGCTGGAATTGGAATGGTACGCACAGTACGGGCATCGCCTTGGGTGCGTAAAAATTGTTGATTCAACACATGTAGATCAAATAATCGCCATGCTAGACCAGTAGCTAATACCCCAAAAGCACTGACTATGATCCAACTGCGAATATTTAATTTTTTGATTAGGTTTTTGACTTCTGTGGTTTTGGTTTCAAATACGTTCATTGCCTCACCACTAGAAAATTCGATTCTTCTGTGGTTGGTGCATGCATATGTAGCTCTTCACGCGCCAACTGCTCTATTTGACCCGTGTCTGTCCAAGCACTTTGCTCAAGCAAAAGCTGGGTCCAGTCTAAAAATAAATTGTCATGTTCTTGACGTAAAGATTGTAGTTCTGCAAAGGTATGGCGTGCTGCATTGGTGGTATACACCACAGCAAATGCGGATAACCACAAAGAAAGGAATAAACTAATAACGACTACGGTTTTCCAGCTAACTGCCGTTAACCAAGACTTTTCAGAAATTTCTGAAGATATTTCAGTACTTGAATCGTATGTAGTCGTAAGCATAATATCATCTCTCTGCCACTCGCATAATCGCACTACGCGCACGTGGATTACGTTTAATTTCTTCTTCTGTTGGCCGTATTGCTTTTCCTATTGGATGCAAACGTTCGGTTTCATCTGGAATTGGTATTGGCATTTCCCGCGGTAGCAGTTGTACTGTCTTTCCACGAATAAACTGTTTAACAATTCTATCTTCCAATGAATGAAAACTAATTACTACTAAACGTCCACCCGGAGCTAATATATCTACAGTTTGCTCTAGGGTGTTTTGTAAATCTTCCAGTTCATTATTCACCCAAATGCGTAACGCTTGAAAGGTTCGTGTAGCCGGATGTTTATGCGGTTCTTTTTTTGGAACAGCACGCGTTACGATTTCCGCTAATTGTTGAGTTGTGGTAATCGGTGTTTCCATCCTGGCATTAATTAATGCTCGCGCGATCCTTCGCGCAAAACGCTCTTCCCCATAATCCCTGAGCACCCGCACTAATGTTTGCTCATCTACATCAGCTAAATAATCCGCAGCTGATTTCCCACTTTGCTGATTCATGCGCATATCTAACGGACCGTTGTACATAAAACTAAACCCACGTTCCGGAGTAGCGAGTTGCGGTGAAGATACTCCTAAATCTAATAATATCCCCGCAACTTTTCCCAACATTCCTTGTTGAGCTGCCAATTCCTTCATTTGTACAAACGAACCTTGCACAAAAACCAACCGTGGCTCTCCTTGCCACTCTTGCCCAGCATGTTCCAGCGCTGCAGCATCTTTATCGATGGCCAGTACACGTCCTTGTGCACCTAACTGCGCCATGATGGCGCGCGTGTGTCCTCCACGCCCATACGTCCCATCGATATAAAACTCTGACGGCTTGATATCGAGCGCAGCTATGGATTCAGCAAGTAGTACCGATTCGTGCTGATCTATCATAATGAAAGCGCTTGCATTTCAACCGGCAGGGTCTCCCCACCTTCGGCATCTTCCTTGAGCCAATTTTCTCGGCGAGCATTCCATTGCTCGTCGTCCCACAATTCAAACTTTTTTCCTTGTCCGATCATCATGACCTTTTTATTAATTCCTGCATATTCCCTGAGCAGCGTGGGCAACAATATGCGTCCGTTAC
>JBIOEC010000074.1:0-6142 GCA_044445645.1 Gammaproteobacteria bacterium
AAGCAGTTCACGGCGAAACTTCGCCGGGAATTGCTGATCTCGCATTGAAAGCATAATTATTATATAATATGGCGCTCCACTCAAAGGTATTAATCATATGTGCGGAATCGTCGGTATTGTTGCTCAACACTCTGTAAATCAAGACCTTTACGACGCCCTTACGGTATTACAACATCGCGGACAAGATGCTGCAGGAATTGCCACTTGCGAAGATGGCCAAATCTTTTTGCGTAAAGGCAATGGCTTAGTGCGCGATGTATTCAATACAGAAAACATGCTCTTTTTGCGCGGCAATATGGGTATGGGGCATACCCGCTACCCAACTGCGGGTAGTAGCTGTGTAACCGAAGCACAACCTTTTTATGTCAATTCTCCTTATGGGTTAACTTTAGCGCATAATGGCACTCTAACCAATGCGGATACTTTACGCGAAGACTTGTTTCGCACAGATTTACGTCATATTAATACGGGCTCTGATTCTGAAATTCTTTTAAATGTATTTGCCCATGAATTGCAAACTATTGCTAAGCAACCTTTAACTCCAGAATTATTATTCCAGGCAGTGACCCGGGTACATGAGCGTTGTACAGGTGCTTACGCTGCTTTAGTGATGATCACCGGTTACGGTGTATTAGGATTTACCGACCCACATGGTATTCGTCCTTTGGTATATGGTTATCGGGAAACGCCTGAAGGCCGTGAATACATGCTGGCTTCGGAAAGTGTTGCTTTAGATGTATTGGGTTTTACTCGCTTAGGCGACGCTCTACCTGGCGAGGCAGTATTTATCGATACTCATGGCCGTTTGCATCAGCAGCGGTGCACGGTAGATGAATTTATGCCATGTATTTTTGAATATGTTTATCTAGCGCGTCCTGACTCCATTATTGCCAATGTGTCAGTATACAAAGCACGTTTAAATATGGGGCTTAAATTAGGGGAAAAGATTTTACGCGAATGGCCTGATCATGATATTGATGTTGTCATGCCAATTCCAGATACCAGCCGTACTTCAGCCTTACCGTTGGCGCAGTGTTTAGGAGTAGAGTTACGGGAAGGATTCGTTAAAAACCGTTATATTGGCCGTACGTTTATTATGCCCGGGCAAACTCAGCGCAAAAAATCGGTGCGCCAAAAATTAAACGCCATTACCGATGAATTTGCCGGCAAAAATGTATTGTTGCTAGATGATTCCATTGTACGTGGTACCACCAGCCAGCAGATTGTCCAAATGGCGAGACAAGCAGGGGCTAAAAAAGTTTATTTCGCATCAGCGTCTCCTGAAATACGTTTTCCAAACGTCTACGGGATTGATATGCCAGCCGCAGAGGAGTTGGTCGCGCATCAGCGTTCTTTGGCAGAAATTCAAGAGTTTTTAGGTGCAGATAGATTATTTTATCAAGACTTAGACAGTTTAATTGCCAGCGTGCGTGAACTTAATCCGCAGCTGCAAAATTTTGAGTGCTCCATTTTCACCGGAGATTATATAACGGGTGATGTAGACCAAGCTTATTTAGAACGTTTGGCGCGCAAGCGGAATGATGCGGCTAGGAAGTAGGGTACGGTCTAGCCAATAAATTTGAAAGCAAGCTTTATTAGGCCTGCCAGTAATAAAACGCTAAGCAGCCCGCCAAGGTAGAGCCCGATGAACCAAAGCCAAGTTTTATATTTGTTCATAGATTATTACGCGCCATCGCGCCCTTCACGATAACTTGGAGAACCTTGTTATTTTGTCGAGGTTTTCCAAGTTTATTGCTGATCATAGTATATTTGTTCATGGATTATAATGTTACCACAACTTACACCAGAAGAGCTTATAGAAAATTTCCAAGTCTTTGATGATTGGGAGCAGCGTTATGCTTATCTCATCGATTTAGGCAAGCAATTACCTGCATTTCCAGAAGAATCCCGGAACGAGGCACATCGCGTGCGTGGGTGTGTATCAAATGTTTGGATAGTAGCCGAGCAAGACGAGCAAAAACGTTTAGTGTTTTTGGGAGATAGCGATGCGTTTATTGTAAAAGGTCTAATCGCCGTCGTATTCATTTTATGTAGTGCCAAAGCGCCCGCGGATATTTTGCACTTAGACATTCCAAAAATATTTAATGAGCTGAATTTAGCCCAACATCTTACCCCTAGCCGCAGTAACGGACTTTACTCCATGATTAATTATGTCCGTAGATTGGCACAAGCATGCGAACTATAAAAACTCATTAGCATGCAATACGATCAACGTTAGCTACGCTTTCAGCTACATAATGTTCTTGATAAGCATCGCTTAAATTGTCGGTATTGAAAAACGCTTCCCACCAACCTTCTTGCCAGTAATGAGCTTGCTTGGTTCCTTTACGATAAGGATTCGCAGTGTCGTCCATATCTTGATGGAAAGCTTTGAACCCATGTAACCAACATTGTTCGATGTCTGATAATGTAAATTTTAACATGTTGTAGATCCTCTTAATATTAAATAAAAACATATATCTCAATTGTGGTAAAAAAATGGATTTTTTGCTAGTGAAACTACGAAGAATCAGTGTATGACCGTGCCAATTTATGAGAGAAGTCTGAAGCTGAGTTGGTTGTAGGCCATGACCTATTACTATACACATGTGGAAGACCTGTGGAAAACCCTAGGGTGTGCGGGTGAGTACATATCTCTAATAAGTTGAGCACAAGTATTGACCACTAAGTATATGAACCTTTACTTAAAATATGTTAAAATCAGCAATCATTCTAATTATCAGGTAATTTCATGGACAAACGGGTTGTTTACAAAATTATTTTTTTCAATCAAAGCAAAGTTTACGAAATATATGCTAAAGAGATTTTCCAAAGCCATTTATTCGGATTTATTGAAGCAGAAGAGCTAATATTTGGCGAATCTCGGAGTGTAGTCGTAGATCCAGGCGAGGAACGTCTACGCAGTGAGTTTACCGGGGTAGTACGTACTTACATACCTTTGCAGGCTATTTTACGTATTGATGAGGTAGAACGCGAAGGAATAGCTAAAGTATCAGATGTCGGTGAAAAAGGGCATAACATTATGCCATTCCCAACTCCTTTTTATACGCCTAAAGAGTAATCTATGAATACCTTAGGTCCTCTTATTATCGATATTGCCGGCACGACCTTGAGTCCAGCAGACCGCAGACGTCTTACTCATCCTATGGTAGGTGGCGTGATTTTATTTTCACGTAATTTTGCGGATTATTCACAAATAAAAACCTTAATTCAAGAGATCCACCAATTGCGCCAGCCCAGGTTATTAGTGGCAGTAGACCATGAAGGGGGCCGAGTGCAACGTTGGCGCAGTGGGTTTACTCGGATCCCTAGTATGAGCACGTTAGGCCAGCTGTATGCAACCAATCAAACACTGGCGCTGCAGAGCGCCTATCGCTATGGCCGCATCATAGCTGAGGAATTGACTGCTGTTGGGGTGGATTTAAATCTCGCTCCTGTATTGGACTTAGACTATGGGTATAGCAGGGTCTTAGAGGGTGGGCGCTCATTTCATGCCGACGCAAAAACCGTAACCACGTTGGCGCGAGCTTACATTCAAGGCTTACGTGGTGCGGGCATGCAAGCTGTGGGTAAACATTTTCCTGGGCATGGAGCCGTCGTTTTAGATACTCATTTTGAATTACCTGAAGATAACCGGCCGTACTCCGAATTAGCTAGCGATATCTTACCTTTTCAGCAATTGGTGCATGAAAAGCTCTTAGGCGGCATTATGACAGCCCATATCCGCTACTCAAAACTCAATAGTCAAATTGCGACAATTTCTTCCTACTGGCTACAGACGGTTCTGCGCCAGCAATTAGGCTTTGAGGGAGTGATTATGAGTGACTGTATTAGTATGTTGGCATTGGCTTATGAAGGGAACTTCCCCACACGCCTTAGAAAGGCGTTACGCGCAGGTTGTGATTTAGTTTTACTCTGCAACAACCCCTCCGCTGTGGACCAGGTACTAGAATGCATGGATGCTTGGCCCGATACCACTTCAGCAATAAAAAAATTGTACAAAACTACTTGCAAATAAGAATCGTTATCATTTAGAATACGTCTTGTCATTGTGGCACTTAGGAGTATATGTAAATTATGCGTAGTAAATCTTGGGCTACATTAGCCAGCTTATCCATCGTAACCTTACCCCAAGCCCATGCTGAGCCTAGTGCGGATGACTTACCGATCATTAATATGGATACTGTGGTGGTAACCGCAACGCAAACCGAAGAGGATGCTTTCAGCACCGCTAAATCCGTAGACAAAGTCGACCAAGAACAACTCGCGGTAGAACAACCTGAAAGCACCGCAGAAAGCGTGCAATACCTAACCAACGTGAATACCAGCCAAGGCCCCAGACAGCTCTCCCAGCAAGTTAATATTCGCGGTTTAAGTGGGCGTGAAGTATTACAAGTGTTAGATAACGCAAGGCAAAATTTCCAAAATGGCCACCAGGGCTCATTTTTTCTGGACCCCGAATTACTCAAAGAAGTGGAAGTCCTTAGAGGACCCGGCAGTTCCTTATGGGGAAGCGGAGCGATAGGCGGTGTGGTAAATATGACGACTATCGATCCTAGTGATTTACTGGCCGAAGACCAAACTATCGGCGCTAAAGTAAAAGGCGGTTTGGCTAGCGCAGACGATCTGTTATATACCAGTGATTCTATATATGGACGAGCTGGGGAGAATAATGAATATTTGCTAAATTTCACGTATCGCAATACTAACGATATCACAGCAGGTGATCATAAAAATATTCCAGATTCTGCATTTTGGGATCGTTCAGGCATGGCAAAATGGGTATCTAATTTTACTGAAAATCAAACCTTGCGTTTAAGTTATATTGCATTTGATGCTTACCAAAATGTGCCTTCAGATCCGCGGCAAAATGAGAATGACAGTGAAAATCCTTTGGTAGATCAAAACATCTACCAGCAAAATTGGAATGCTACATATGAATATGAAAATCCAGAAAATGATTGGATAGATTTTACCAGTACACTGTATTTCAATGACACAGAAGTTACCGATGATTGTTTAGGGCAATGTTCAGAGGACTTAGGCGGCCCTGAGCGCCATGACGTTACGGAATATACAACATTAGGATTAAATGCACGCAATACTTCTTATCTCTCTTGGGGCGCTTTAACTTTTGGGGGAGAGGTTTATCAAGACCGTACCACAGGAACACGTAATGGTGAAGAACGTGAGCAATTTCCCGATGCAATAGCGGATGTTTGGGCTACTTATGTTCAAGTTGAAGTTCCCTTCTGGGAAAGCTGGACGTTAACTCCCGGAATAAGATATGACCAATTTAATAATGACCCTAAACAAAATACGGTTCTGGTCGGCTTTCCGCCCGCTGAAGTACCCATCTCTGAAACGAGTGAAGGCGATGTTTCAACTTCAGTAACTTTGGGATGGCAAGCTACAGATTGGTTGGGACTTTACGCTATTTATGATGAGGCTTTTCGTGCACCTGCTATTGATGAGTTATATCCATCAGGTCAACATTTTCCTTTTAATACTTTTGCGCCTAATCCCGATCTGAAACCAGAAAAATCGCACAATAAAGAATTGAGTGCGCGTTTTGGTTGGGATGAACTATTATGTCCCGATGATGAATTGCGTATGCGGGTCAGCGCGTTTCGCAACGATGTGGATAACCTCATTCAACAACAAATTCAATCAGTGGGTGGTTTGCGTTCGATAACTATTTATGAAAATGTACCTAAAGCCCGTTTAACAGGGGTTGAATTTGATACTACTTACCGCTTAGAAGATTGGTTCACCTCACTTGGGTATGGCTATATTCGCGGAAAAAATTTGGATCCAATCAAAAATGATCCTGATCCTTTCGAACAAAATCAAACCGACAGTTTGGATGATATTCCTCCTGAGAGAATCATTCTAAATTTAGGACGCTATTTCTATGAAGATACTTTCATGGCCGGTTTTCGTTTCACGCATGCATGGTCTCAAGATAAAGTAAGCCAGCCACAAAATTGTTCACCAGATTCTCCCGTGCCAGCTAATGCGTGTCCCATAGATGGTTATACTACCTTGGACTTATATGGAACTTGGCAACCCAGTTCCCCGCAACTGCAAAATTTACAATTAGATTTAACGATTAATAATA
>JBIOEC010000075.1:0-6115 GCA_044445645.1 Gammaproteobacteria bacterium
CGACGAATCCTTTCGTGAACAGTTAATAAAAGATGTTAATGATTTTATTGATGACCCAAGTGTTAAAGAATATGCTCTATCGTTAGCTAATCGTGTTTATTACATCTCTGGTGATTTTTCTGATCCCAATGTTTATGTGATTTTAAAAAATAGATTGGCAGAACTACAAACACAAGGGGTAAGTAAGAATTGCTTATTTTATTATGCGGCACCTCCGCAATTTATGTCAACGATCACTCAAGAGCTTGGGAGCGCAGATCTGCTTTCTGAATGCGATGGAAGTTACTTTAGACGTATTGTAGTAGAAAAACCATTTGGACATGATTTGGCTTCTGCAAAGAAATTGAATCAAGATTTGGTATCCATTGTGAGTGAAAATCAAATATTTCGTATTGATCATTTTTTAGGTAAAGAAACCGTACAAAACATCCTATCTTTTCGTTTCTCAAATGGTTTGTTTGAACCTATTTGGAATCGCCTTTACATAGATAATATTCAAATTTCAGTAGCTGAAACTCTGGGCGTGGAATTAAGAGGTAATTATTATGAACACGCTGGGGCTTTGCGTGATATGGTGCCTAATCATTTATTTCAGATGTTGAGCTTAATCACGATGGAGCCGCCTATATCATTGAATGCAGATTATATTCAAGCTGAAAAGGAAAAAGTGCTAAACGCAGTGCAGATACTCACTCCTGAACAAGTATTAGAACGAGCTGTTCGTGGTCAATACGCATCTGGCACAATCGATTCTATGGAAGTATTAGGTTATCGTTCTGAAAAAAATGTAGCCCCGGATTCTCATATTGAAACCTATGCCGCTATGAAATTATATCTAGATAATTGGCGATGGCTGCATGTACCTTTTTATATACGGACAGGAAAACGTCTAAAAGCCCGTACTTCGGAAATAATTATTCAATTTAAATCAGGTCCATCCACTTTATTCAGTGACTGTGAACATAGAGTAATGCCTAATTTGCTACGCATATATATCCAACCGGATGAGGGTATTTCATTGCAATTTAATGCCAAAACACCGGGTCCAACTTTACAGTTAGGCCAGGTTGATATGAAGTTTAAGTATAGTGATTACTTTGGTATTAAGCCGCAAACCGGGTATGAGACTATTTTATACGATTGCATGAATGGCGATCATTTATTATTTAAGAAAGCGGATATGGTTGAAACTGAATGGTCATTAGTACAGCCGATTTTAGATGTTTGGTCTGCGTTAACTCCACGCGATTTTCCCAACTATGCTGCTGGAACCTGGGGGCCAAAAGCTGCAGATGTGTTACTTCAGAAAGATGGTAGAGAATGGCTATTATGAAAAAAGATGTGGAAATTAAAATTTTCCCGGATCCTGCTGAGGTATTTAAGTCAGCTGCCGCAGATTTTAGCCAGCGGGCAATTGCTGCTATTCAACGCCAAGGTGTATTTAATGTGGTTCTTTCAGGTGGAAACACGGCCACATTTTTTTTTGATAGTTTAGTAGAATGCTATAAAGACCAGATTCCTTGGGGGCAGATCCAATTTTTCTTTGGAGATGAACGTTACGTTCCTGCGGATGATGTGCAAAGCAATTATCATATGGCTTATGAGCATTTATTTTCCAAAGTTGCTGTTCCCAAGGAAAATATCCACCGGATCCCAACTGGGCTCAATGATCCAAACGCAGCAGCAGAAGAGTATGAGCATAGTTTGAGAAAATTATTTAATACCCAAAATACTGAATTTCCTAAGTTTGATTTATTGTATTTAGGTCTTGGGGAGAATGCACATACAGCATCGTTGATGCCTTTGAGTGACGTAGTAAAAGATGCTGCAAAAAATTTATCAGGTTCACAAAATCCACGATTAGTAGCATCTTTGCTAGTACCCGAATTAAATATGTATCGAATTACACTTACACCTAATGCTATAAATAATAGTAGTTGTATTATCTTTTTGGTGACAGGTGAAAGTAAGGCCCCAGCAGTATATGAAGTGCTAGAGGGACCCATAGCGCCCGAACAATATCCAGCACAGCTAATTCATTGTCTGTATGGGAAAACAATCTGGTATCTTGATCACGCAGCAGCAAAAAAATTAAATGTTTGCCATCCGATGGACTAGCTGATGAAAAGTAAAAGACACAAACCACCCTATACTTTGTGCATAGATATAGGCGGAACTGGAATTAAAATGATGGTAACAGATGCTTTAGGGCAGCCAATAACTCAGGCTCTACGTGAATTGACGCCAAATCCAGCTACAGTAAAAGCTGTGTGTCAGGTGATTGTCGCAATGATTCAATCTTTAAATACTAAATTTAATCGAGTTGCAGCAGGGTTTCCTGGAGTGGTGCAGAATGGTATTATAAAGACTGCCCCTAATCTGCATTCTTCTTGGATTGGGATTAATTTTGAGAAGAAACTAACACGCATCACAGGTTATCCTGCTAGAGTCGCGAATGATGCAGCAGTACAGGGTTATGGAGATGTTAAAGGTAAAGGCGTGGAGCTAGTCATTACTTTAGGTACTGGAGTAGGTTCCGCACTTTTTCTAGATGGAAAATTAGTACCCAATGTGCAATTAGCCCATATTCCTTTTCGACATAAGCATACTTATGAGCACCTTTTAGGTAAAGCTGCACTAGAGAAACATGGAATAAAAAAATGGAATGCAAATTTACAAAAAGCTATTGCGCTTTGGGATCAAACTTTCAATTATGATAAATTATTTTTAGGTGGTGGTTATTCTCCAAAAATAAAATTCAAATTACCGCCGCGAGTAAAAGTTTCTAAGAATATAGAAGGTCTCTTAGGCGGCATTAAACTGTGGCAATCAAACTAAAATTAGGAGCTTACAATGTATACACAAGAACTTAACGATACTATTCAACAGTTAGTGGTTCCAGGAAAAGGAATTTTAGCAGCTGATGAAAGTAGTGGCACTATTGCCAAACGCTTTGCCGAAATTCATCTGGAATCCACCGAAGAAAATCGACGCGCTTATCGGGAATTATTATTTACCACTCCTAATATTAATTCTTATATCGCAGGGGTTATTTTATATGATGAAACCATAAAGCAAAGCACGCAAGCTGGACAACCCTTTCCTGACTTATTGCATGAACGCGGCATTATGCCAGGCATTAAAGTAGATAAAGGTTTGATTCCTTTAGCCGGTGCTGAAAATGAAAACATAACTGAAGGTTTAGATGGTTTAGGTCAAAGATTGATTGACTATAAAAAAATGGGAGCGAGATTTGCCAAATGGCGTGCTGCAATTCCTATTACTGAACAACTTCCCAGCAGATTAGCTATCACTGCCAATGCAGAAGCTTTAGCGCGTTACGCTGCTATTTGCCAATCTTTGGGCATAGTCCCAATTGTAGAACCCGAAGTGCTTATGGATGGAGACCATACACTAGAACGGTGTGCTATTGTTAATGCAGAAGTTTTACGTGTTGTTTTTGCAGCGCTCGCTCGACATCAAGTTATTTTGGAATGCATGTTGCTCAAACCCAGCATGGTAGTACCCGGAAAACAACATCAACCGCAATCTAGTATTATGGAAGTTGCACAAGCGACTGTAACTGTTTTACGTAGAACAGTTCCTTGTGCAGTTCCCAGCATTAATTTTCTCTCAGGAGGGCAAAGTCCTACTGAGGCTACTGCACATCTTAATGCAATGAATACCTTGGGGGCTCAACCCTGGGCTTTGAGTTTTTCTTTCGCGCGCGCTTTACAAGAACCTTGTTTAAAAGTATGGCAAGGCAAAGCCGAAAATGTAGAAGCCGCTCAAAAGATACTGTATGAAGGTGCTAAACTCAACTCGGCTGCATGTTTAGGAAAATATGTGAAAGCATAACGTAACTACTCACCCTGTAGCAAGGTTCTCCAAGTTTACTGCTGAGGGGCGCGAGTAGTTACAGCATAACTTGCTTTTTTAGGATGCGAAATGTCAAATAAAGCTATTTTTTTGGATTCTGACGGTGTTTTAAATACTGCGATCATTAAAGATGGAAAACCCGTTGCGCCTACTACCTTAGCGGAATTAGAAATTCCTGCTGAGGTAAAACCGGCATTAGAGAAATTAAAAGCGGCAGGTTATTTATTGATTTGTGTCACCAATAAACCTGACATTGAGCGAGGTCTGATGACGCAGGAAACTGTTGACGCTATCTTTGCAAAAATGCGTCAGAGTTTACCGCTGGACGATATATTCATTTGTTATGTTGAGAACAGTGATTGTTACAAACCCAAACCCGGGATGTTATTAGATGCTGCAAAAAAGTATGACATTGACTTAACTCGTAGCTATATGATTGGAGATCGCTGGCGAGATGTAGAGGCGGGACAAAATGCGCCTTGCAAAACCATTTGGATTGATCGCGGCTACTCAGAAAAAAAGCCAAATCCCCCAGCAGATTTTACTGTTAGCTCATTAGCTGAAGCCACGCAAAAAATTTTATATGTGACATAAAGATCCTCTAAAATTTAAGGGCTAGGAAGAGTTTGAGAGTGCGGCGCAGAAGGTACGCCAAGAGTCAGGAGTTGTGTTTTTGAGAAGCAGCACCAGAATCATTATTTATAGCCAACCCCCGCTAAATCCAGCACGACGCAAACCATTAATGATGTATGGACAACTGCGCATCAGTTCCCATAATAATCCTGTACGATGATTTTCGATCATCAATATAATAGGACCTAAATTAAGTCCATATTCCCATGGAGATATCCAACCGCAGTGATGATTTTTTTCAGGATAGATTTGATTGAATGATGCTCTAAAACTATAGCATTGGCCATCTTTTAGTTTAAGATTATAAATATAATGATCGAGCCCAGGTAGCACAATCTCAGGCGCAAAGGGTAAAGATGTTACAGTTGCCCAGGGCGAGATGGTGCCATCGTCGGGACCATACGGAACACCGCGTGACACATAATCATAGAACTGACGCTCGATACCCTCGACTTTTAAAGTTTTAGGTCCTGGGCCATCGCTGGCAGTAAGTCCCCAGCAGTTTTCACCATAACCGGTGAACTTGAGAGGGTTGAGAATGGCATATTGCCGTTGAATATAAGTTGCGCGGCGACTGTTCTCAAAATAATCGATGCCTTTATCCCGCATGAATGGATCTTGAATCTTGCGAAAATCTATCCAAATATGTGAGAGTTGATGAATAAATAATGAACCAGCATACAGATGTTCATAACCGTAAGAGTTTTCCCATTTGTAGGTAGATGCCCATGCCGTATAGCTGCTTTCTGGCAGCGGATACGTAGGGGAGCCAAGTCCCAACGTGTATAGCAGCAGTGCCTCATTATAGCCTTCCCAACGAAACTCAAGGAATCCAGTTTCTGGTTTCCAGCCGTGAGAAACCGTTGCTCCTTGGTTTTGCGCCCATTGCCAATCGACTCGGCGATAAAGCTTATCCGCGAGATCACGGATCTCTCGTTCATGATCAGTGTTGGCATCAAAATATATGGCTGCAGTTAACATGCCTGCCAGCAGGAAAGCGCTGTCTACAGTTGATAGTTCGCATTGCCAGGCCCGCCGCCCAGTTTGCATGTCCAGAAAATGATAATAAAAACCTTTATAGCCTGTGGCATCAGGTTCAGGACCTTGAGGACTATTCCAGAAAAAACGCAAAGTGGTGAGCGTGCGCTCAATTGCCGCATTGCGTGAGATAAATCCACGTTCAATAGCCACGGGATAAGACGCCAACGCAAGACCTGTTGCTGCGATACTAGAAGGCCAATTGGGGGCATTCTTATCAATCACCAATCCATTGGCTGGGTTGGTTTCATGTATGAAGTATTCAAATGATTCGCGTTGCAGTTTATCTAGCTCAGCATCGACAGTTGGCTTTTTGCCGCTCATGAATTTTCCTTTATATGTTGTCAATAAACTCAAAAAATACGTCATTCCCGCTGAGCCAAGGCTTCTACGAAGTCAGATCTCGCAGCGGGATGATCTTGCCCCGATTTAATAGACACGCTTATGCGACCAATCTAAATTGATTCTCAAAACTTTCGGGGGCGAGAGAACCAATCGTAGAATGACGACGCAATTTATTATAATACACTTCTATGTAATGAAAAATACTTTGTTTTGCATTTTC
>JBIOEC010000076.1:0-6012 GCA_044445645.1 Gammaproteobacteria bacterium
ACATTAGCGTGTAATAAAAAAATAACATTGATGCGTGACACCTTGGAGTATTTGCCAAGCGTACCCCGCTTACACCCCGACACTCTGAGTCAAGGAGAAAATTGGCAATAATACAGCTAATACAATTAACAGAACCACCCCACCCATTACCAAAATAATCAACGGCTCTAATAAACTTAACACACTCCCAATCAAAGTATCCACTTCTTTATCCTGAATAACCGCCGCACGTTCCAACATATTGGCTAATTGTCCACTCGCTTCACCATTTGCTAACAAATGGATCATCATGGGTGAAAAATAACGTGTTTCCTGCAAAGAACGATAAATACTAGTCCCCTCACGCACCCGTGCAGTCGCAGATTGCACCGCAGCACGCATGGGCAAATTAGTCATCACATCTGCACCCGTACGCATCGCTTCTAACACGGGTACACCAGAAGCAGATAAAATACTAAAAGTATGCGCAAACCGCGCCGTATTTAAATTCCGCATAACTCGACCAATAAGTGGGATGCGTAATCGGTAACCATCCACTTTAGTTTTAAAATTAGGGTTACGTTCCGCGCGGCGGAATAGTACTGCAACCACTAACAACAACAGCAACGTATATAATCCATAGGCCTGCACCATCTCACTTACCGTCATCAAGCCCACAGTTAATGGAGGTAATTCTTGTCCAGAGTCGGCAAATACACCCACAATGTTGGGCACGATATACACCATCAAAGCCACGACAATTAATCCGGAAACAATTAACATTAAAATGGGATACACCGCCGCTTGTTGAATTTTTTGGCGAATAGATTGTTGTTCTTCCGTATACTCCGCCAAACGATCCAACACCGCACTTAATTTACCAGATTCCTCACCTGCCTTCACTGTAGCACGATAGAGTTCCGGAAAAACATGCGGAAAATCCGCAAGCCCAGTTGCCAACGGATAACCTTCCATTACCTTAGATCGAACCGCGATAATAATACTTTTAATTCGTGATTGTTCGGTTTGCTCAGCAACACCTTGCAATGCTTCCTCAACTGGCAAACCTGCACTTAACAAAGTAGATAATTGCCGAGTAAGCAATGCCAAATCCGCCACTTTCAAACCACGCTTAAATTGCCACTTACTAGCCGCTTGGCTACGCTGTTGCTCAGCGACACCTTTCACCGTCAAAGGAATAAGACCACGCTCACGCAATTGCTGACGGATCTGACGCTCATTATCCGCCTGCATCACGCCTTTTTGCTCGCGCCCTTGCGCATCTAGTGCTGTATATTCAAATGCTGCCATAATGTTTTAAATAATGAATTTTATTTCTTTTACTCTCTCTTCCTCCGCCCAATACAACGAGAGAAGATCAAAAGCCAGATATTAAGGATATTTGTGTGACTCCTGTTTTCGCCAAGTCTACGCGGCAAGGGTTTAATGCGAAAGCATTAAACGCCCACGCCATGGATGGCGAGGGCTGGCTTGCCGCGAAGCAGGATAGCGAAGCGTCGCAAGCCGCGTTGAAGCCTACAGGGAGGTATTCACGGCGGCTTGGCGAAAACAGGAGTCACACAAATATCCGCCACGATCCAACAATCAAGCACCACGATAAATTAGCTCTCAGTCGTAACTCTCATCACTTCTTCTATCGTTGTATCCCCTTCCAATACGCGCCGCACGCCATCCTCACGAATGCTAGACACACGGCTATGCGCTAAAGCTTCCATCGCCTGCTCACCCGCGTCTTCATGGATCATTTTACGCAAATCATCATCTACTGGCACAACCTCATAAATACCCGTACGACCCCAATAGCCTAAACCATTGCAAGCCGAGCAACCCGCAGCGTGATAGATAGTGGGTGGATTAGCGGTTGACACATTTAAAAAAGCGCATTCCGTTTCGGTAGCCACTTCGGGGGCTTTGCATTGAGGACATAAGGTACGTACTAAACGTTGCGCCACCAATCCCACCAAACTAGAAGATAATAAAAAAGATTCCACACCCATATCGCGCAAGCGGGTAACCGCCCCAATAGCCGTATTAGTATGCAAAGTTGATAATACTAAATGTCCAGTTAAACTCGCTTGCACAGCGATTTCTGCCGTTTCCAAATCACGAATTTCACCAATCATCACCACATCAGGATCTTGCCGCAAAATGGCGCGCAACCCTTTAGCAAAGGTCATATCAATTTTCGCATTTACTTGCGTTTGCCCAATTCCAGGTAAATCATATTCGATGGGATCTTCTACCGTTAAAATATTTCGAGTGGCTTCATTTAAACGAGTTAATGCAGCATACAATGTTGTCGATTTACCCGCACCGGTAGGTCCCGTCACTAAAATAATTCCATGCGGCCGGGCCACTAAAGCTTGCATGATACGTAAACTTTCATGTGCCATACCTAAGTGTTTTAAATCTAAACGGCCAGCTTGTTTATCTAATAAACGTAACACAACACGCTCGCCGTGATTGGATGGCATCGTGGAAACCCGCACGTCAATCGCACGGCCGCCTACCCGCAAACCTATTCGTCCATCTTGCGGCAAACGTTTTTCTGAAATATCTAGTTTTGCCATAACTTTGATCCGTGAAACGATTAATGGTGCCAATAAGCGTTGTGGCTTTAATACCACACGCAATACACCATCCACACGAAAACGAATCATGAGTTCTTCTTCATAACTTTCAATATGAATATCTGAAGCATTTTCTTTAATCGCTTGACTGAGTAGGGCGTTGATTAAACGAATAATAGGCGCATCATCAGCGCTTTCTAATAACTCTTCTGTATGTTGCAACTCTTGCGCCATACTTTGCAAATCTAGCTCTTCAGAAATATCTGCTGCCATTTGCACAGTTTGTGAGGTATTGGTTTCATAAGTGGTCACTAACAATGTATTAAATTGTTCTTGAGTAACCAAGCGCATTTTTACACTTTGTTGCAGACTACGACGAACCTCCATCAGTACAGTAGGTTCAGTTTTATCCGTGTAAATTAATTCGGGTGGAACAGAAGCTTGAATGAGTACCTGATGGCGTTTAGCAAAACCATATAAAAGTTTTTTAGTAGGTGGGGATGAAAATTGTCCATTTGTTTCTGTAGTTTCTGTTGCCATATTAATGCGCTTTAGCAATCAATCAAAAGGGGAAGGTAAAGGTAAGGCTTCTGGGCGATCACCTTTCCATGGTAATAAATCCGCTTCTCTAGGATCAGGCGGTAAATCAAGATCACCTAAAATTTGCTGATCACGGATAAAATTATATTTCTGATTTGTGATTCGATTACTTTCGGCTGCATCACGCATAATGGATGGACGTATAAACACCATCAAATTAGTTTTTGTTGTTTGTGTGACAGTATTAGAAAACGCTTTGCCGATAATAGGAATATCCCCAAAAAAAGGAATTTTCTGAATACTATCGGATTCTTGAGTTTCAATCAAACCACCTAATACTAAAATATCATCGCTATCGACTATAACTCGGGTAGTAATCATTCGATTATTGGTGGTCGGTTGTGCTGTGTCTGAATTAAGAATGCTATCCGCACGTTGCATAATGTCGAGCTGAATGGTATCACCCTTAGAAATTTGCGGTTTAATTACCAATTGGATACCGACTTCACGATAATCAAACGTACTATAAGGTCCTTCTGAACCTTCGCCGGTAGTAGACGTAGTATAAGAACCAGTTTCATAGGGAATAACTTCACCCACGCTGATCGTCGCCTCGGAGTTATCCATGGCTATAACACTAGGTGTAGCTAATACATTTGCACTCGTATCTGAACTCAAGGCATGTAATAAAAAGCGGATCGAGCCCTCATGAATAATCCCAACCGTTAAACCTGTACCAGGATTGACCGGGGTACCATTGGGATCGAGTATATCAAATGAATCTAATTCAGCTTGATATTCATTAAGGAAACCATTAGCTCCCCAATTCTGACCACCGATTAACGCTCCACCACCAGCCCATTCAATACCAAACTCATTGGCACGGTCTGCAGATACTTCTGCAATAACGGCTTCTACTAATACTTGCGCTCTACGCACATCTAAACGAGCAATAACCGATTTTAAACCACGCATTAAAGTAGGAGGCGCGGTAACAATTAACGCATTAGTATTAGGCTCTGCTTGTACACCGTAAGGACCTACGACAGCACCTGCGGCTTGACGCTCAGCACCTTGGAAACCACTAAAACCTTCACCACCATAACCAGAAGAACCACCACTACTACTGGAGGTGGACGCAGGACGCGTGGCATTTGCATTCACTCTCGAAGCGGCAGCTTGCGACACAGGAGCATTTGAACCACCTATGGTATTGCCAAAATAACTGGTGAGTACATTACTTAATACCGGTACCATATCTTCCGCACGCTGGTATTCTAAATAAATAACTTCAGTGTTGCCTTCATTTCTGGGTACATCCAATTGCGCCACTAAAGCACGTAATTTCAAACGCTGATTGCGGTCACCACTCACGATCACTGTATTACTGCGATCATCCGCTGCTAATGCAACAGGACCCGTGCCACCATTGGCTCCTCGATTGGCGGTAACTATATTATTTAAAGTTGCCACGACTTCACTTGCGGTAGCATGTTCTAATAAAACAACTTCGGCTCCGTCTGTTTCTTCTCGATCAATACGTTGAATAATTTCAGTCAAGCGTGCCACATTATCTTCACGATCAGCTACAATGATCACATTAGAAGGTGCATATGCGGCTAAATGACCTTGCTGTGAAACTAGATTACGTAGCACTGGAACTAACGCGGCAACTCCCACATGATTAACTGGAACCACGCTAACTACGAGATTATCTGGCCCTTGTCCTGAACCCGCAAAAGGTAATGCCAAATGTTTAGCATTATTATCGGGGACAATTTTGATCACATCGCCAGAAGGTACAGCAGCAAAACCTAGTACTTGTAGTACAGAAAGAAAAACTTGATAAAGTTCTTCTGGAGTGAGTTCTTTATTTGAAACAATGGTGGCTTTACCATTCACGGAAGGATCGATAATAAAACTTTTACCCGTTTCCCGGGCAACTTGTTCAATGACAGTACGAATATCTACATCTTGTAGATTCCACAAACGGCGATTTTGTTGTTCTTGATTATTTTCAGCATTGATAGCGGCGGCTGCAAACACCAATGTAGCAGGTATTAAACTAAATAATAAACCTAGAAGTATACGGCGCATGCGATCCCTTTATTATTTTCGTCACTATTCAAACCTTGATCCTACAATGAATAGCTACTTATTTTTAAGCTCTAGGCGACGTTGCGGTAACATGAGTACTTCGAGCTGCCCAGCACGTCGTAAAATAACACGGTCCTCATATATATCAAGTAATGTGGCCCCGCCTGGCAAAGTATCACCGGCCAAGTATACTTCATCTGATTGCCCAGGAACAGCGATAATTGCAGAGCCCAATTCTTGTTTGGGATCGCTGTAAATACCTTTGAGTGTTAGCTGTAATGTTGTTTCTGGCAACGCATTAATATCTTGCTCTATATTCTGACCAAATAAATGTAATTGCGCAAGCTTTTCTATTGGTATTGAAGTCGGTGCTGGCGCTGCAGATTTCGATGTGACTAACTCAGAGGGGACCGCAGGTAATTGAAAACGCCACCACCACTGAGCAACTGCAGCGCTTAAAAGAATAACTAACAAAAATACTAACCAAACTACTAAAGGTAAATTTGCAACACGTTTTGATACTTCACCAAATGAAAAGGAGAGTTCGAATAATTTAGAAGGGAGCAACTTAGATCGTAATCCAGAAAAAAATCGCATATATAGAACCCTTAAACCGAATTTAAAATCAGTATATACTAGATATTTGCAAAATAGTATATAGAGTTATTCAAAATGCTTGTCATCCCCCAGGCTTTTATCCGCGGGATCCGGGCAGAATGCAGCAATTCCCGGTGAAAATTTGAGTGGATATTAAAAATATGATGAAATTCAAAGCGATGGGGGATTGTCAAGGGAGGAGCAGCGC
>JBIOEC010000077.1:0-6005 GCA_044445645.1 Gammaproteobacteria bacterium
CTATTGTAGGAATGGTGAGTAATCTTGACCCCCATTCTTCTTATTTAAATGAAGAAGATTTTGATGACCTCAAAATTAGCACTACTGGGAAGTTTGGTGGTTTGGGTATAGAAGTGACAATGGAAGAAGGTTTTGTACAGGTCATTAGTCCTTTCGATGATACTCCTGCTGCAAAGGCTGGCATTCAGGCCGGGGATCTCATTGTTCGCATTGATGAGCAAGCAGTGAAAGGCATGACCTTGCGAGAAGCCGTGGATAAAATGCGTGGCCCAAAAGGAACGCCTATTACTCTCACTGTTATCCGCGAAAATGAAGCGCAACCGTTAGAATTTACTATGGAGCGCGATATCATAAAGGTTCAAAATGTAAAATCTTCCATGCTTGAGCCGCGCTATGCTTATGTGCGCTTGACACATTTTCAAGAAAATACGGCTGATGAAATGCAAGATGCCATAAAGAAATTACAAAAAGAGTCGAATGGAAAACTAAAAGGCTTAGTATTAGATTTACGTAATAATCCAGGTGGTGTGTTAGATGCGGCAGTGGAAGTGTCTGATACTTTTTTAGATGCAGACAAATTAGATTACAACGGTTTGATTGTATACACCCAGAGCAGAATCTCACAAAGTCGCTTGCGCGAGGTTGCTAAGGGTTCCGATATGTTAGACAAAACTCCTATTGTGGTGTTAGTTAACGCAGGCTCTGCTTCTGCATCAGAAATTGTTGCTGGGGCTCTGCAAGATCATAATCGCGCCATCATTGTGGGCACGAATACGTTTGGAAAAGGTTCAGTGCAGACAGTATTGCCTCTAGGCGATAATAAAGGATTAAAATTAACCACAGCATTTTATTATACCCCCAGTGGGCGCAACATTCAGGCAGAAGGCATTCTGCCTGACATCGAGATTGACGATTTGGCTGTAACGAGTAAAGATAAACCTAAAGCTATTCGTGAAGTTGATTTACCTCATCACCTAGATGAAGGAACTCCTATTCCTCTACCCGAGCCATTGCCAGAACCGCATGATCAAAAAGATTTGCTACAGAAAGACTATCAATTAAATGAAGCATTGACGATATTAAAAGCACTTTCTGTGAGCAAACGTGAGAGCTAAATAAGATTGAATTTGCAATCTTAAACCAGCTGTTGTCTACGAAGTTATCGCGTTGGTTTCTACCCAATGAGCAAATGCTTCCATAAACTGGCTAAGAAATTTCTGCGTACCCTCGTTGGTTAAATTTCCTTGTTCATCCAACAACTTTGCAACCTCACCAATATAAGCTTCTGGTTGTTGCATGCATGGCACGTTAACAAATACTAGTGATTGTCGAAGATGATGGTTTGCACCGAATCCGCCCATAGCCCCTGGTGAAACGCTAACTATTGCGCCAGGCTTGCCATTCCAAACGCTTTTACCGTAAGGGCGTGATCCGATATCTAAGGCATTTTTGAGAACTCCCGGAACAGAACGGTTGTATTCCGGTGTTACGAATAATACGCCATCACATTCATTTATCTGTTGTCGGAACGTGGTCCAGGTTTCCGGCGGATTCGCATCGTTGTCCTGATTATAAAATGATAATTGACCAATTTCGATTATCTGCATATCAAGTGATGGGGGTGAAAGTTGCATTAACACCTTAGCAATCTTGCGGTTAAAAGATTCTTTACGAAGACTTCCTACCAAAATGGCTATTTTCTTTTTCATTATAGCTTCTCCTAAAGGTAATAAAAAAATTATTTTATAGTTATTGCATTCTCAATGTAATGACTTAATTCTATAATAGAAGGATACTCAAAGATTATACCCAAACTAAATTCAACTGAAGGAAAAAATGAGTTTAGTAGTTGTGCGAGGTCGACCGCCGCAAGGGAATCCATACCTATTTCAAAAAAAGGCGTGTGATCATAACTATCACTGTATTCAAATTCTAATACCCGTAGTACTTGTGTGCGAACGATATCAAGAATTTGTGGGTAGCTTAGCGGTAATCCTGTGTTCGCCACTAGTTCCACAGGTTTAATATTTTGCATTTGTACAGGCTTGTTATTTTCATGAAGCACTGGCGATTGATTAATACATGCGGCCCAAACACGTTTGCGCTCAAATGGATACAGGGGTAATGAGACTTTTTTAACACCTGCTCGATAGGGTGCATTTAAAGCTAACCAATCAACATCCTCACCTTTCAGATAAAGCTGTAATAATTCATGATTTGATTGATCCGTTTGCTGAGAGGTAATAAATTGTTCCAAACCCTGTTTAAGATCAGAAATATTTTTACCACATACGGCAAAGCGGTATTTAAAATGATTTCGGCCAATTTGGCTGGTATAACAAATGTCAGCAATATGTTCTTGTGTATGAGTTAAATAATGCAAATAATTTTCTATTTGGTGTTTTAAGACATTTTCTGTTTTTGCGGATAAAGTAAGTGTATATTCTTCTGGCAAGATTTCACGGTTCAGTTCAATTGCTGATGGGGGTTCTTCTAAAATAATATGCGCATTTGTGCCGCTAAAACCAAAGCTACTTACCGCTGCACGTCTAATCCGTTTAGAATTTCGCGGCCATTTTTGTTGCTGAGTAACTATATCTGCTGGAATTTTCTCTAAATGAATTCGCGGATTTATTTGGGTAAAATGTAAATTCGCAGGAATGATTTCATGTAAAAAAGCCAAGATAACTTTCATAACGCCCGCAATACCTGAAGCAGCTTCTAAATGGCCGATATTGGATTTAACACTACCAATATATAATGGTTGTGTACGTCCGCGATAAATCTGCTCTATTGCTCCGACTTCTATAGGATCGCCTAAAGGCGTACCGGTACCGTGTGCTTCAAAATAATCTATTTCGTCAGCCTTTAATCCTGCAGTTTCTAGGGCAGTTTGTAATACTTCTTGTTGGGCCAAACGATTCGGCGCGGTTAAACCACTACTTGCGCCATCTTGGTTTATGGCTCCTCCTTTAATTACGGCTAAGATTCTATCCTCTGCCTGCACGGCATCTTTAAGGCGTTTTAATACTAAAGTAGCACAACCCTCACCTCTTCCATAGCCATCACCATCTGCAGAAAAGCTTTTACAGCGTCCATCGGCTGAAAGCATATTTGCTCTAGAAAAACTGATGGAAGTTTCTGGCGCTAACATTAAGTTTACTCCGCCAGCTAATGCCATATCACATTCACGATTGCGCAGATGCTGGCAAGCTTCATGAATAGCGACTAATGATGATGAACAAGCCGTATCAATAGTCATTGCCGGACCATTCAATCCTAAAATATAAGCAATTCTACCCGCGGTAATAGAGGGGGAAACGCCGCTGTTTAAATATCTTAAATCTTCCTGCAAGAGGCCACTATGATGTAATAATAATTCATAGTCATGAAACATCAGGCCAATAAAAACTCCGGTCAAACTCTGATTTAAGCTTTCAGGTGGGATGCCTGCATCTTCTAATGCTTCCCAAGTTAGTTGCAACATAAGGCGCTGGTTAGGATCGATAAATTCAGCCTCTTTAGGTGCTATATGAAAAAAATGACTATCAAAAAGATCATGTCCTTCAATAAAGCCACCGTAACGGCTGGCCATTTTACCTAAAACTTTGCGATCAGGATCATAATATGCGTCAATATTCCAACGGCTTGCAGGCACTTCCTCAATTGGGTCAATCTGGTCGCGTAATAATTCCCAAAACTGTTGAGAATTATTTACTTTGCCAGGAAATCGACAAGCCATACCTACAATCGCAATGGGTTCTTGTGGTTTAAAATGATGTTTTTTAGTTTTTTTGGTAGATTTAGGATGGAGAAGAGTAGGATTTTGTTTTTCATTTATTAAGCTTTCAAGGTACGCTACTTGTGTTTTAAATGTAGGAAAATCATAAGCAATGGTAGGACTAATCGCCAAGTCTGTACCAAATGTGGTTTGCAATAATTTATAAAGCTCATCTGCATGTTTAGGACCGCCTCCCAACTGACTAAATTTATCGTCCGCAGAGATAGTGTCATATTTTAAAACTTTACGCCATATGTCTCTTATGTGATCTGCTATATCTTTAGATAACATAACTATTTCTCATTCAAAAGCTACCGGGATCAATTTTGAGAGTGCGCACATCAATTTATTGATATAAAAAAAAATTATAGTGCAGCTTTTGTTAAATAGCCAATTATGCAAGAAGTCTATTGAGTGGCCAGCAGTTCCCGGCGAATGCTCGCCGTGAACTGCTTCCTGGTTTTTATGTGGCTTGCGGCAGAGCCGCAAGCCACAGTCAGGAGAAAGAATCGCGATTCTCTCCCCTGACAACCCCTCATCGCGTGAAGTATTTCATCAAATTCTCAGCATTTTTGCCAAATTTTGCATTCACCGGGAATCGCTGTTGAGTGGCTTACACTTTCAAAATCAATTGTGATGTATCAAGTCCATGCAATCGAGCTAGTTGATATAGCAATCCTTCCCGTAAGCCTCCCGTTGCATAGTGAATTTCTTCAATTTCAAGAGTATCAAAAAAAGCACATAATATAGCCATCCCGCTGGCAAATACGCTACTGCGTGAGGTGTTAAGCCCTGGTAATTGTGATAATGCTAGTTTGGGGTGTTCAGATAAATATTGCCGCAGCTTTTGTAAGTTTTCCATGTTAAAGCACGGTCTGTCTGTCCAACCATGCGCCATTAGCACTTGCAGTACGGCATTTAAGGTTCCAGACGTTCCCCAGCATTCATCCCAGCCTAAACTGCGATATTCCTTTCTTAAAGGTGAAAAAATATGGCAGGATGCCAAGTAAGCCTTTTGAAAATGTTCTGTTGACCAGACAACAATGCCATCTTCAATATTAAAAAACCGCTGAGCAATACGAACACAGCCCAATTCAACACTTTTAACGAGTTCTGTATGAGTTCCCGTGCCAATAATGAGCTCTGTGCTGCCGCCACCGATATCTAGAATCAGTCTGGATGAATGGCTAATGCCGCAAGTGTACAGTACCCCATCATAAATATATCGTGCTTCCTGCTCGCCACTAATAATATCAATGGGATGCCCTAGTGCTATTTCTGCTTTAGTTAAAAAATCTTGCAGGTGTAAGGCTGCGCGCAAGGTATAAGTCCCCACAATAGCAACTTGTTCCGGGGGAAGGTCGCGGGTGTATTGCCCAAAACGCTGCAAGCAGTCCAACGCACGTTGCTGTGCTTCTGGCGTGAGCTCATGGGAAGCGGTCAGCCCATTTGCCAGTTGCACCTGTTCGCGTACATTATGCATGATATGTAATTTGCCATTTTGCAATTCTGCAAGAATGAGGTGAAAGCTATTTGAGCCCAAATCTACAGCAACTAATTGAATCCCTGCAGGCATAATGTTAAACTCCTTCCCTAAAATTGGATAAAGTATAACCCTTTTCTTTAAGAAAACGAATCGAACCAATAAAGCGAGGACCATTATGTCAAATGTCACAGCCGTTACTGATCAAGAGTTTAATCATGAGGTACTAGAATCTAATCTGCCCGTTTTGGTGGATTTTTGGGCAGAATGGTGTGGTCCCTGTCGTGCCCTAGCACCTACTGTAGAAGAAGTGGCAAAAGAATATGCCGATAAGGTAAAGTTCATGAAAGTTAATGTGGACGAAAATCACGCTACAGCTGGACAATATGGCATTCGCGGTATTCCTACCTTGTTATTATTTAAAAATGGTAATTTGCAAGCTACCCATGTGGGCGCATTGAGCAAAACTCAACTGACACAGTTTTTGCAAGATGAGTTAGAACTTTAGTTCGATGCTACCGTTAAATTTAGGCCGTCCTCTAATTATGGGGATCTTAAATATAACTCCGGATTCTTTTTCGGATGGCGGCGCCTATTTTGACTTACCATCCGCAATAACTCATGTTAAGCAAATGGTTGCAGATGGAGCAGATATTATCGATATTGGCGGAGAATCTTCGCGGCCTGGCGCACGCGCTATTAGTGTTGAAGAAGAGCTGGAGCGCGTGATTCCGCTTATCC
>JBIOEC010000078.1:0-5979 GCA_044445645.1 Gammaproteobacteria bacterium
ATTAAAGGTAGTCCCCACCTTGGTTTTAATCGACGGCAGAGATGCTCCTGCCATTTCGCATCCAGTCAAAACCATCATTAATGGCGATGCTTTAGAGCCCGCTATTAGTGCTGCATCGATTTTAGCAAAAGTAACTAGGGATGAGATCATGCGCCAATTAGATAGCCAATATCCAGGATATGGATTTGCCAGTCACAAAGGCTATGGAACCAAGCAACACTTGGCGGCATTGGATAGTCAAGGTATTTGCCAGGTACATCGGCGCAGTTACGCGCCTGTGCGTGAAAGGTTAGTCTAGCTAGAGTATAATACTAGTAATTACTCACCCTGTAGAAAGGAATATTGCTATTTCGCCGATCTTGCACGAAATATCAATGTTCTCCAAGTTTCAGGATTAGGAGGCATGAGTGGTTACTAATAATATTTATTTCCTTATACCATAATTTTTTCACGTTCTTATGCAACCCAACTTTATTCATCTAGATGTTCATACCGAATACTCCATAAGTGATGGAATTTGCCGTATTCCTGATTTAATCAATACTGTAGCGGCACAAAAACTGCCTGCAGTTGCAATTAATGATCGAACCAATTTATTTGGTGCGGTTAAGTTTTATAAAGAAGCTACGCGCGCAGGAATAAAACCCATTTTTGGTGCGGAAGTTCTAGTTGCGACTCCAGAGCAGGCTTTAACTCCAATGATATTGCTTTGTGGTAACACACAGGGGTATCGTCAATTAACCGTGCTATTATCGCGTGCATATCAACAACAAGCGGAATATCATCAACCAATTATTCAACGTGGTTGGTTGCAGACTAATACACAGGGTCTATTAGCCATTTCAGGCGGATATCATAGTGATATAGGACGTGCGTTACTCTCTGGTGATTCACCTAAAGCGAAGACCTTAGCTCAAGACTGGTCGCAATTATTTCCTGCACGGTTTTATTTAATGATAAGCCGCGTGGGACGAGAGCAAGAAGAGTTATATATTCAACAAGCAGCAGCTTTAGCGAGTGCGTTACAGTTGCCCATGGTTGCCACCAATGAAGTACGGTTTATTAAAGCGGATGATTTTGCGGCGCATGAAGCGCGAGTCGCTATTCATCAAGGTTATACCTTAGACGATCCGAAACGGCCTCATCATTATACGGCGCAACAATATCTGCGCAGCGCACAAGAAATGCATGAGCTCTTCGCAGATTTCCCTGAAGCTTTACAGAATACGGTAGAAGTCGCCAAAAGATGTAATTTGGCATTAGACTTAGGTAAGTATTATTTACCCAATTTTCCTTTGCCAGAAGGAACCACGGCAGAACAGTGTTTGTGCTTACAAGCCCAAAAAGGATTAGAGAGTAGATTAAACACCGCGCAAATCAATGATACCGGTAGTTATCAATCTCGTTTGCAAATCGAATTGGAAGTTATTAATGCTATGGGATTTGCGAGTTACTTTCTGATCGTGGCGGATTTTATTCAATGGTCAAAAAAACAAAATATTCCGGTAGGACCAGGCCGTGGTTCGGGTGCAGGATCATTGGTTGCATATGCATTGGGAATTACAGATTTAGATCCTCTGCAATATGATTTACTATTTGAACGTTTTTTAAATCCAGAACGGGTATCATTGCCTGACTTTGATATCGACTTTTGTATGCAACGTCGGGATGAAGTTATCGACTACGTGGCGCAACGTTATGGACGCGATAAGGTATCGCAGATTATCACTTTCGGTACAATGGCAGCGAAAGCGGTGGTACGTGATGTTGGACGCGTACAAGGTTATCCTTATGGATTCGTAGATAAGATAGCGAAACTTATTCCTTTTGAATTGGGAATGACTTTAGAAAAAGCTTTGGTTGACTCTGATCTATTGCGTGATCGATATGAGCAAGAAGAAGAGGTAAAAGATTTAATTGATCTAGCACTTAAACTAGAAGGTATTACCCGTAATGCAGGTAAGCATGCGGGTGGCGTAGTAATTGCTCCGAGCGCATTAACCGATTTCGTGCCGCTCTACTGTGAAGAAGATGGTAGCAGTCTAGTTACGCAATTTGATAAAGATGATGTGGAAGCGATTGGTTTGGTGAAATTCGACTTTTTAGGTTTACGCACCTTGACTATTATTCAATGGGCGTGCGAGACCATCAATGCTTTACCGACCACCACAACCCCGGTAGATATTACGCGCATACCCTTAGATGATAAAGCTACTTTTCGTTTGCTGCAACGTTGTCACACGACTGCAGTGTTTCAATTAGAGTCGCGTGGTATGAAAGATTTAATTAAACGTTTGCAGCCTGATTGCTTTGAAGACATTATTGCTTTAGTTGCATTATTCCGCCCCGGCCCATTGCAGTCAGGGATGGTGGATGATTTTATTAATCGTAAACATGGACGTGCAAAAGCCACTTATTTACATCCTTCTCTAGAACCGGTTTTACGGCCGACGTATGGTGTGATTTTATATCAAGAGCAGGTAATGCAAATTGCTCAGGTGCTAGCAGGCTACACCTTGGGAAGTGCAGATTTATTACGTCGTGCTATGGGAAAGAAAAAACCGGAAGAAATGGCACAGCAACGTGAAATATTTGTAACCGGCTCAGTAGAGCGTGGTGTTGATCAATCTTTAGCATCGAATATTTTTGACTTAATGGAAAAATTTGCAGGCTATGGATTTAACAAATCGCATTCTGCAGCTTATGCATTATTAGCATATCAAACTGGTTGGTTGAAAGCGCATTATCCTGCGGCATTTATGGCAGCGGTATTATCTTCAGATATGGATAATACGGATAAAGTTGTGAATTTTATTGATGATTGTCATCAGTTAAAAGTTAATGTATTGCCACCGGATATTAATCAAAGTCTATATCGTTTCACGGTACACAGTAATGACATTTTATATGGTTTAGGGGCTATTAAAGGTGCAGGTGAAGCTGCCATAGAAAATATGATTGCGGCACGTTCAGCCGGTGGAAAATTTACCTGCTTATTTGATTTGTGTAAGCGGGTAGATGGCCGTAAAGTGAACCGTCGAGTATTAGAAGCTTTTATTCGTGCAGGGGCGCTGGATAGTTTATATCAAGATCGAGCCTCTTTGTTGGCGTCATTAGATAAGGCTATGAAACTGGCCGAGAAACATGCACAAAATCTGGCACAAGGACAAGTGGATTTATTTGGCGGCGCGGGTGAGCAGAATATGGCAGAGGAATATGTGCAAGTTCCGGCTTGGACATTACCTGAAATTTTAGATGGAGAAAAAATCACCCTGGGCTTATATTTAAGCGGGCATCCACTCGATACCGTGATTCATGACTTGCGCCAACTTTTACCTGGATCACTCAAACAATTGCGTGCGCAAAAAGGCAGCAATCAGTGGTTAGCCGGATTAATTGTCGCAATTCGCACAGTGAAAACACGACAAGGCAAGCAGATGCAAATTGTGAGTATCGAAGATAAAACTGCAAAAATTGATTTGGTATTATTTCCAGATGATGTAGAAGCCTATCGTGAACTTTTAATTAAAGATCAATTGATATTTGCAGAAGGTGAGGTCAGCAATGATGATTTTAATGGTGGTTTGCGGGTGCGCGCTAAGCGCTTGCTCAATCTTGCACAAATTCGTGCTATCTGTGCAAAAGGAATTTCTATTCAAGTAAATGCACAACAAATCAGCGATCACTTTGCCGAACACTTAATGGGATGGGTAAAACCTTTCGTACCTGGCTCTTGCCCTATCGAAATTCATTATCAAGGGCATGAGGCAGCTGGTACTTTGCGTTTAGCATCTGCCTGGTGGGTGAATGCAAGCGATGAGTTGATAGCTTTGCTGCAAGAAAAAATAGGTAAAGAGCAGGTGAAAGTTGAATATAAAACCTTGGGGTAGATTTTGAAAACCATTCCTAGCTGCAATAATGGTATTCTTTTTCGGCTTGTCTCAGGTCTTCTAACTCCTAAGTCCTCCTTTTGTTTTTTATCAAGGATAGCCAAGGCAGTGCCTTGGCTCTACTAGTATGGCCTAGCATTACCATTACCATAACTATGGGGTGTCGGAGGATAATACCCAGGAACTGGGCCTGAAACTTGACCCGGTTGAATAGCAAGATGCGGATACTGATAGCCATAAACATAATTGGGGGATGAGTTATGGAGGAGCGAACCGGCATTTGGATAAGGAACATATCCTGGAAAAAAACCTCCATTTATCGGCAGGTAATTAGGCACAGGTTGCGGCGCAATAGGGCGCTGAGCATATGGTGGCCTGATTTTAGGTCGCACAGCTGCTGGCGTTGATGGCGCTATTGGCATTGTTTGCGCTGCTGCAGGTGGTTGCGGCGCAATAGGGCGCTGAGCATATAGCGGCCTGATTTTAGATCGCGCTGCTGCTGGCGTTGATGATGGTGCTATTGGCATTGTTTGTATTGCTGCAGATGGTTGCACGGATAGATGAGAACTAGGAACAAATTCTTTAGCATTTACATCCCATTTTATTTTTTTAGTTTCTGCAGGCTCAACAGGCTCTACTATATTTGAGTTGCTGTCAGCTAAAGAGGGCGATGAGATAGCCGTTTGCTTATCTGATGCTAACGGAGTTGGTCGATCATTATTAGCAGATTTTTTTTGTTTAGACGGCTTTTTTGGCTTGGGGATAGCAGCTGCTAGTTCTGTGGGAGGAACCGGATCCACCTCAGAAATCAGCGCTTTTTTTGCGCGAATTTCCTCTCCTCTGTATTTCATTTCAAGGTCTAATTCTGTGCAAAAAAATTCAAGATACTCTATAGCCGCTAAAATTCTCTCCTCTCGTTGCTTTAAATCTTCGACTAGTCGGATTTTTTTCGGAGTCTTATAATCCGCTATAAAAAGTTCTAGTTGTTTATAATGGCTTAAAAATTTGTCGGCATTGGTTGCTAAACCCTTATCAAGATCTTCGATTTTTCTTGCCGTTGCCTCAAATAATTCTCTAAGATTAACACCTTTGACTTCTTGATATGTAGTCATAACAAATGAGTTAATTATATCAGAGCTAACTTGTTGTTGAGCTTGTCTCACATCAGGAAAAAAATATTGATAAGCGCTAATCATTAAGCGATACGCTTGGGGATCTTGAGGATCATGCGGATTTTTGGGGTCAGGCGGAGGGGCAGAAAAATCAATAAATCTTGCGACAGCCACTAAAATGCATTTAAGAATTTTATCAAAAGACTCTGTTAAGGAAGGATGAGCTGTTTTTAATGCTTGCATTTGCTTAATCATGTTTGAGTAAGCTAATAGGGGATCGTGTGAAGAAATCTCTATTGTCAAGCGATGGGTTAATTCAAAAGGATCGCTGAAAGAAGTGGTGAAATAAGAGAGATAATTATTTTGCTGCGTAATGATGTTGAACGTATCCATTAAAAAAGTATATTCACGAAAAATTTTGACGGAGACCAGTAATTGGCGTAGATTATCTGGATCTATAAATTGAGCATCATCTAGCAGCCGCTTAATCTTAATGACTTTCTCTCTCTGCTCAACAGAAAATGTTTGATTATATTTTATTAATTTTTCTGATATTTTTTTGATATTATCAATTATTTCCTGCGGAACTGCTTCTTTAAATCCCACCAGACTGCCCACTGCAAGCAGCAATTGATAATAAATTTTATCCCCAATTAAACACAGCATTAATTTTCTAAATGCATCCAGATTCGTTTTTAGTCCAGGTAATTTTGTTTCAGTTTCTTGCAATATTGTTTGCACACTTTTTTGTAAATCCAAGATCTCTTCATCACTGAATTTATCTAATGTTTCATTTACAGCTTCAAAGTAATCTTCTAGCATAGTTAACATATCCGTAGGAGGGATATTACTATTCCTGTTAAGAGTAACTTTCCCTACTAACAAGGGGAATGTATTTAGTTGAATTTCTAATGTTTGAATCAAAACATCGTATTTTGAAGCTGCAATTTTAGATAATACATGGGCCATAAAAAATC
>JBIOEC010000079.1:0-5674 GCA_044445645.1 Gammaproteobacteria bacterium
AAGGCAGGCCATCCACCTGATGGAACTGGAAATAAATTACCAGGGCTTAAACAACAGGCTGGAAAGAACGGTGCAGCAAAACACTGCACTTAAAGAAATTGCTTTTATACAGTCTTACGAATTCCGGCAACCGCTGGGCAAGATCAAAAACCTGATACATACTATAAAAGAAAATCATTACCGCGACCTGGAAGGACCGCTGCAACTGATAGAAGATACCATAAACAAACTGGATGAAAAATCAGATGAACTACTCTCCCAAAAGTATGGTTATTTTTATACTCATTAGCTTTTTTTTAGGCATTGGCGCTACTCTGCTCTCACAACATTTGATACTCCCCTTTGCCAATCGCCTGGTTCATAGTGAAGCACCCTCCAGCCATCGGGTACCTGAATTAAAAGTATTATTGGATCCCACCCATCCAAACTCTTCTTGTGGTGAAGTATTGGTATGGAAAAGCACTATTGCCCCCCAGCAAAATAATCAGCCTGGATTATCATTACATCGTCATAATTACGCTCGCTTTTTAATTCCGTTAACCACTGGCACCTTACAACGTAAAGATGCAAATGGTAAAGAAACGCTCTATTCACTAGACATTGGTCAAGCTTTATTTTTGCCGGAAGATGATCCCAATGGCTTTCACACGGATGAAAACTTAGGCGCTACCCCTATTGAAGTTGTGGTGGTGCAATTCAATAAAAATCCTCCGATTAAAGCAGAAAAATTAACCGATGCAGAATTAAAAACTGCTGTGGTAATGCAGTAATTGTAATTTTTTTTGCTTCTGACAATATTATGTTATAATTAAGATATTACTATGGAGATATTATATGCGTCCTTCCGAAGCCGTTAATTTACATCGAGAAGAAATTCGTAAGATTGTTAGCGAACATCATGCTAATAATGCACGGATTTTTGGCTCAGTCCTACATGGAGAAGACACTGAAGCCAGTGATCTTGATTTATTGATAGCCCCTACTCCAGAAACCACATTATTCGATATTGGTGCTATTCGTTATGAATTACGCGAATTACTGGGAGTGCCCGTGGATGTTCTTACTCCTAGAGCTTTACCAGAGAAATTTCGAGATATGGTGATGTTAGAGGCGGTTTCTGTATGATTGATAGATTATATCAAGATATCACTCAATAAAATATGTTACCACTTTTTCATCCCAATCCATTGCTGCGCAATGGGCATGTGCAAACTTGCATGGCGGCTTTACTTCCGCGTAAGATACAAACCTTGCGCTTTGAACATATTCTACTTAAGGATGGAGATATTCTCGAACTACATTGGTTAGATGCACAAGATCCGACTGCACCAACCGTATTACTCATGCATGGAATGGAAGGTTCTGTGCATTCACCTTATATTCAAGGTATGTTGAACATTATTAAACAACTGGGCTGGCGTGCAGCGGTTTTGCACATGCGGGGTTGTCAGGGGCGGATTAATTTATTACCGCAATGTTATCATGCTGGAAAAACCGATGATATTGAACTCACATTAAATCATATCAAAACGCATTATTTACAAAGCCGGCAGATTTTTGCCATTGGCTATTCACTAGGCGGGAATCAATTACTAAAATTTCTTGGAGAGAATCCTGCACAGAATTTTATAACAGCTGCGGTTGCCGTATCGATCCCCTTTGATTTAGAAGCTTGTACGCGGTGCATACATCAAGGTTTCAATCAAGTATATGAGCGTCGTTTTTTGAGAAGCTTAAAAAACACGATCGAGCAAAAATTGCAACGAAATATGGATATGCCAGTTTCTTCGCAAAAATTGCAAGAAATTAAAACCTTATATGATTTTGATGATCAAGTAACAGCTCCTTTACATGGCTTTGCTGGAGCTAATGAATATTATAGTCGTTCGAGCTGCGGGCAATTTTTATCTAGCATCAAAACTCCCACCTATATTCTGCATGCTGAAGATGATCCGTTTATTCCTAAATCGGTAATCCCTCTTCCGGCACAAGTTAGCTCAGCTGTGACTTTAAATATTCAACGTTATGGTGGGCATGTAGGATTTATCAACCTGTCTCTTTGGTCTAAACCCCATTATTGGCTAGAAAAAACCATTCCTTTATATTTGAAAAATACAGCAAAAATATGATGAAATTCAAAGCGATGGGGAGATTGTTAAGGGGGAGTGGCGCAGCTCTCCCCCTTAACCGAGGAGCGTGGCTTTGCCGCGCGCAGCGTAAAAACAAGGAAGCAGTTCACGGCGAAACTTCGCCGGGAATTGCTGGTTCGCGCAGGGTTACTAACTCTTCAGCCATGGTTGGATGAATACCGAGTGTTGCGTCAAACATGGCTTTAGTCGCCCCCGCGGTTAATGCCACAGCAAATCCTTGCACAATTTCTCCTGCATTGGCGCCTACAACGTGGATGCCAACCACTTTATCTGATTCAGCCTCTACAATTAATTTCACAAATGCTTGCGTATGACGACCAGTAATGGTATGGAGCAATGGACGGAACTGGCTTTTAAAAATTTTTATTTTTTCATAACACAAACGGGCTTCTTCTTCACTTAATCCTACAGTCCCAATATTCGGATCAGAAAATACAGCGGTAGGGATTAATGTATAGTCTAACGGTGCAGGATTATCTCCATACACGGTTCGCACAAACGCCATAGCCTCTGCTAACGCTACCGGTGTTAGTTGATAACGATCAATGACATCTCCTACTGCATAAATGGAGGGGACTGATGATTGCCATTGATCATTCACTAACACTGCACCTCGGTCACTTAATTTCACACCTATTTTGGCTAAGCCTAATTTAGCGGTGTTCGGTACACGTCCTGCTGCATATAAAACTAAATCCGTCGTTAAAGTTTCACCATTGCCTAAATGGGCAATAACTTTATTTTCTACTCGTTCTAATTTATTAATTTTCTCGTTAAAGCGCACGTCAATATTGCGCGTATGAAATTCTTTTTCTAGTAGCAAACCTACATCTCGATCAAAATAGCTTAATAATTTATCGCTACGGACGACTTGCACCACTTTGGCGCCTAATCCAGAAAAAATGGTGGCGAACTCGCAAGCAATATAACCACCACCGATAATCACCACATGTTGAGGGAATTCTGGCAAATAAAACATGGCTTCTGAAACTTGTGCATGCTCAGCGCCTGGAAAAATGGGCAAACGTGAAACATTTCCGGTCGCAATTAAAATTCTTTCTGCAGTATATAATTGCTGATTAACCTCTACAGTATGCGGATCAACTAAGTGTCCATAGCCACGAATTAAGGTAACACCCGATTCTTCTAATAAACGTAAGTAAATATCATTCAGACGATTAATTTCTTGCGTTTTATTATCGCGCAAGGTTGCCCAATTAAATTCGGGTGTAGTTGTACTCCAGCCATAATTTACGGCATCCTGAAAATCATGACTAAACTCTGCGCCATAATAAAATAATTTCTTCGGGATACAGCCCACATTCACGCAAGTGCCGCCTAACGCACCCGCTTCCACAACTGCTACCCGCACACCTAAACGCGCCGCCATGCGACTTGCGCGAATGCCTCCAGAGCCTCCACCAATGACGATAAGATCATAATCAAATTCTGCCATACGATTACCTTTAATTTTATTCGTACTGCTCAGGCCCCTAGCCTTGGAGGGTGAGTAGTTACTTTTATTCTTTATCGATCAATGCAACTGTCTTCAACTGCTTACTCGTTTTTGCGCCTAAACTTCTTAGATCATCTGCGCGCTTGATCAAATTTCCTTTACCGGTTTGCAGCTTCACCATCGCATTATCATAGGCTTTTTGGGTGGCGGATAATTTTGTACCTACACCTTCTAAATCATCTACAAACGTCACAAACTTATCATACATATCCCCAGCTTGTTCGGCGATCTGTTGAGCATTGCTATTCTGCTGCTCGATACGCCAAATATTACTAATCGTACGTAAAATGGCAATCAACGTGGTTGGCGTCACTAACACTACGTTTCTAGCTAGGGCTTCATCATATAAACTAGGGTCATATTGTATTGCCATACTAAATGCTGATTCTACCGGCATAAATAATAATACAAAATCCAACGTGTTTCCGGTCAGCTGTTGATAATTTTTTTCGCTCAATTGTTTAATATGCGTACGTAGCGCTTGGATATGTGTTTGCATCGCTAATTCGCGTTCTTCAGGGAGTTCTGCTTGGCAATAGCGCTGATAAGCAACTAGAGACAATTTAGCATCTATGATCACTTCGCGATTATCCGGTAAATATACAATCACATCTGGTTGATAACTACGCCCTTGTTTATCTTTTAAAGTGACTTGTAATTTATATTCTCGATCGGGTTTCAGGCCGGTGAGTTCCAGCAAGCGTTGTAAAATTAATTCGCCCCATAAACCTTGATGCTTAGTGGGACCGCGCAGCACTTGCGTCATTTCCTGCAATTGGCGAATTTCGGTGATGAGAGCTGTGCGCTGTTGAGTTTCATGATGTTGTGAAGTATGGATGTGTTGTTGGAAATCTTTAATTTGTTCTTTTAATGGTGTTAATAGATCCGTTAGGCTAACTTTATGTTGCTCAGTAAATTTCAGCGTTTTCTCATCTAAAATGCGGTTGGCCAAATTTTCAAATTGCAAAGTTAATTCGGTTTTGGCTTGATCTAACACTTGCAGTTTTTCGACTTGCTGTTCACGTTCCATTTGTAAATAGGTTTGCGCTTGCATCAGTTGCAGTTGGGTCTGATGTAATTTTTGTGCAAAATGATAGCGGGTGATTCCCCAGGCAAAAATACCAACAAGTGTGGAGCTTGCGATACAAATGGCGATCCACAATCCTATATTCATTACTATCCTCTTTGTTGCGTTGCACGTTCATTTAACCAAGCGAACCATCCTGACCAATCCGCATGTTTATCGGCTACTGCCAAAAAGGAAGGGTTTTCTAATTCATCTTTAGTATTATATCGCAACGGTTCACCGGATATTTGCAAAACAGCGCCGCCTGCTTCCTCTACTATACACTGTCCGGCTGCAGTATCCCATTCAGAAGTCGGTCCCATGCGTGGATATACATCAGCCAAGCCGGATGCTAAGCGACAAAATTTCAACGAACTTCCTAGACCATGAAAATGAAACGGCTTGTTACTACTTTCCAATTGTTGCGTCAGCCACTTGGGTGTATGATGCCGGCTAATTAACACGGCCAAATTAGCTTCATTAAAAATGCGTGCATGTAATGGCACATAATTGCCTTCAGGTGAGCGCCAATAGGCCCCTTGTTTTTTGGCGGCAAAAAAATAATCACGAGTAGTCGGTTGATAAATGATCCCGGCAACCGATTCGTGCTTTTCTATCAGCGCAATATTAACCGTAAATTCTCCATTACCTTCTAAAAATTCTTTAGTGCCATCTAGAGGATCGACCAGCCAATAATAATCCCACTGCTTGCGTTCGCTAAAAGGAATATCTTTACCTTCCTCAGATAATACTGGAACATCGGGAGTTATTTTTTTAAGCTCTGCAACAATCATGTTATGTGCTGCCACATCTGCTTCGGTCAGCGGCGTAGCATTGGATTTTTTGGTAACTTCTATGCTATCCCGATGTTCATAAAATTGTAAAATTTTTTGTCCCACTAATGGCACAAAATCTTGTAAAGTTTCTAATACGGTTAAATAA
>JBIOEC010000080.1:0-5644 GCA_044445645.1 Gammaproteobacteria bacterium
CTATTTAGGATATAAAAAAGAACAAAAAGAAACTGATGATGCAATTAAAGCCCTTGAAGGTAAAGCTACATTAACACCCCAAGAAAATTTAGCGTTGTTAATGGCTAAGGCAGATCATGAACATTCAGAAATGATGTTTAAAAGCTATATGTTGTGGTTTGCTCGAGTTGCAATTACAGATGGTAATGAAAAACTTTCGCAGAAAGGTAAAGATGACCTTTTAAATGATATTCCTTTTCTAATTCTCAGTCATGAGTATCCTAACAAGTGGCAGAAATTTCGAAAAAACGTGGTTTGGATACCATTAGCTTTGATATCAGGTGCAGTGTTTGGTGCATCAACTATGTTTAGCTTTATGGATGATGAGGAAGGCGACGGTGGTGAAGGAGAAAGCGATCCTGCGGCTGATGATGGTTCAGAACCCGTCGATGCAGACAACGAACTTGGTTTAACTGTTGCTATCCTATGTATTATTGCGGCATTCACTACTAACGCTGCCAACTATGGCGATAGTACTGAGCAAATGATACGAGAATATGGACATAATCTAAATGAGCTTAATCCCTTCAACGGAAATCTCTTTAGAGATGGCTACATGTACAACACTCGCCATGAACAAGTAAAGACAACAACTACTCAAAAATTTTCCTGCTTTCTAGAAATACTAGGTTATGCTGCTGCTTGGATCACTATCTTGGTATTTGCCTTTTTAATATTAGGTCCATTCGGCATATTCGTGGTTTTATTTGGCGTAATAAGCATGTTAATGGCCAGCAAGTTTGTTATCACCGCACATGTGGATAAACTTAGCGACAAAATATGGGATAAAGTATCTACTGGTTCTTATGCAAAGAGAGGCGGGTGGGGCATATTATTTGCTATTGCCGGCCTAATTGGCGCTGGCATGGGCTATAACATTTTAGGCAAATTCCTTATTCTTGCGGGTATGTCATTAACCGGGCCGTTAGCCTTGTTAGCTATTCCTATCATAATAACGGCAATAATACTCTACTCTGGAGCACCTAAATGGGTTAAAATTGCTGCTTGTATCCTTTGTGCCTTCATTATAGGTGCTGCGCTCGTAGCCCTTGGTTGGCAAGCTTTAGCTTTCGTTGGAATGGTAATAGTGGCGATTCTGGTTGCTATCGTGGTGTTTAAGTTGGTTAGTAATGCTTTCATAAAATTATCCAAAACCCTTTCTGACTTTTTCAATTTAATGTATACCATGTATGCGGATAAAGGTATTGCTACTCTAATAGCCGTATGTATGTTAGTTATTATTCCTGCAGTTATACTCATATTATTTAATGCCTTAGCCAGTGCGGTTCTATCCATTAACGGAGTGGAACCTGCTCTTTTCCTTACGGATAAGTTGAATGGTGCCTTGTTATTATTCTTATTATGGGCAGCTTCATTTATCCTGGGAAGTAACTCCGTTATTGGCTTGGTAAATCGATTTTTAAAACCGGTAGTAGATTTTTTTGATACCTACCTTGTCAGCCCAATCATGACTTATGTACTGAAACCTTTTGTTGGTTTTCCGTTTATGCTCTTTATTGGGATGCCTGCTGCATTAGCGTGGACGTATTTCATTAAGCCATGCATTGTTGAACCCATAATTCAGGCCACTGCAAGCTTGGTTACGAAAATTGCTACCGCTGCGATAACTACGGCTATAGTCGGACGTGTTGCCTCTGTTATTACCTATATGCAAACTGCGATAAGTAATTTTATTACATCGATTAAAAACTGGTGGAGACCAAAAGGTACAGCAGAAGTATTTACTGCGGGTGCAACACTTATGTCTAAACCAACATGGACAAAACCGGCTCCCCCTCAACCTGTAGTTGCCGTGGAACTTAATGCTGTAGTTCCATCTGATGCTGCGGCTGCGGCTGCGGTTGTGAACCCACTACAAAAATCAGTTGATTTTGCTGCAGGGGTTGGGTTAGTAGCTGATCCTACTGCTGCATCTCAAACAGAACTTTTAACTAGTGCTCCTGCTTCTGTCCCTGCCCCTGTCCCTGTCCCTGTCCCTGTCCCTGTCCCTGCCCCACAGCAAGAAAAATCAAAGGATATGGCATGGAGACTGTTGAGAAGTTGTTTCCCATCCGCACCTCAAAGCGCACCAGCTGTAGTGGTACAATAGATCGCATAGCAAAAAGCTCACCCTTGAGTGAAGAAAGAGAAATCTATTATCATATAAGAGCATAAATAATATGACAGGTAAAACACAGTGCTGCATAAGCCCATGATAGAGCTTAACTTACATACCGGGTGGTTATCCCCCTCTCGCCAAGTGCCCTCTCCCAATTTCAATGAGAGGCCCCTGGAAATGGAGATCAGTTTGCTGGTCATTCATGGTATTAGCCTACCAGAAGGCAAGTTTGGCACTTCTTATATCGATGCTTTATTCACCAACACCCTAGATGTCAGCTTAGAGCCTAGTTTTTCCATATTAAAAGATTTGCAAGTGTCAGCCCATTTGCTGATTAATCGTGCAGGCGAGGTGACGCAGTATGTGCCCTTGCATAAACGGGCTTGGCATGCAGGAGAGTCGCAATTTGCAGGTAGAAGTAACTGCAATGATTTTTCAATTGGTATAGAATTAGAGGGCACTGATACTACCCTTTATACTGCACTGCAATATAAAAAATTAGTTGAGATTACGCGCATACTCATGCATTATTATCCGCGCATTACTCGAGAGCGCATCGTAGGGCATTGCGATATTGCTCCCGGACGAAAAACTGACCCCGGGCCAGCATTTGATTGGGATTTTTTTAGGCAGGAGCTGGACACCTAGGGCGAACCATCATTTTTTTAAGGCACACACATTATGACAAATAACATTCTAGCGGATCAGGATCCAATAGAAACTCAAGAATGGCTAGAGTCACTGCAAGCAGTGATGGAAGTAGAAGGCAATGAACGTGCAGAATTTTTATTGCAGGAATTATTGGCTTATGCGCAACAACAAGGCGCTGCAGTCGTCAGCGGGAATACGACCCCCTATGTGAACACTATTGCTGTGGAGCAAGAACAGAAATCACCCGGTAACCATGAATTAGAAGAACGCATTTCTAATCTAATTCGCTGGAATGCGGTAGCGATGGTCTTAAATGCGGGAAAGTTCGCGCCAGAATTAGGGGGGCATATTGCTACCTACGCTTCAGCGGCTTTATTGTATGAAGTAGGGTTCAATCACTTTTTCCATGCACCTACTCAAAATCAGGGTGGAGATTTACTCTATATTCAAGGCCATGCGTCTCCTGGAATTTATGCACGCAGCTTTTTAGAAGGGCGTTTTACTGAGGAACAACTTAGAAAATTCCGCCAAGAAGTAGATACGGATGGCTTATCGTCGTACCCGCATCCTTGGTTAATGCCAGATTATTGGCAGTTTCCCACTGTGTCGATGGGGTTAGGACCATTGCAAGCTATTTACCAAGCGCGCTTTATGAAATATCTCACTTCGCGCGGGTTAGCCGATTGCAGCAACCGCAAAGTATGGTGTTTTTGTGGTGATGGTGAAATGGATGAGCCAGAATCTTTAGGCGCAATTACGATTGCCCATCGTGAACAACTCGATAATTTAATTTTCGTAATTAATTGTAATTTACAACGTCTGGATGGTCCAGTACGCGGCAACGGAAAAATCATTCAAGAACTCGAAGGTGTTTTCAATGGCGCTGGTTGGAATGTCATCAAAGTATTATGGGGCCATCGTTGGGATCGCTTATTTGAAAAAGATAAATCAGGTTTGTTAAAAAAACGCATGATGGAAGCCGTCGACGGGGAATATCAAAACTATAAAGCTTACGGTGGTAAGTACACGCGTGATAATTTCTTCGGTAAATATGATGAATTACGCGAATTAGTTGCCGATATGAGCGACGATGAAATTTGGCACTTGAATCGGGGTGGACATGACTCGCAAAAAGTATATGCCGCCTATCATAAAGCGACGAGTAATCAGAATGGTAAACCTACGGTTATTTTAGTGAAATCGGTAAAAGGTTTTGGAATGGGTGCGGCAGGTGAAGCGCAAAATATTACCCATCAGCAAAAGAAAATGGATGTGGAAGCACTCAAAGCTTTTCGTGACCGCTTTAAAATTCCAGTGACGGATGAACAAATTGTAAATTATCCATTTTATCATCCAGGGCCAGACAGTCCTGAAATGAAATATTTACAAGAATGTCGCGCGGCATTGGGTGGTTATTTGCCGCAACGCAAGGTGAATAATGAACCTTTAACCATTCCTGCATTAGATGCATTTTCTAGTTTGTTTGAAGCCACAGGTGATCGGCATATTTCTACCACCATGGCATTTGTGCGCGTATTAAATATTTTATTGAAGGATAAAACCTTAGCGCCACGCATTGTGCCCATTATCCCTGACGAAGCGCGTACCTTTGGTATGGAAGGCATGTTTCGTCAATTAGGTATTTATTCCGTGGTCGGCCAACTATACGAGCCGATGGACCGGGCGCAAGTAATGTATTACCGCGAAGATAAAAAAGGCCAGATTTTGGAAGAGGGAATTAACGAAGGTGGTGCAATGGCTTCATGGATTGCAGCAGGAACTTCTTATGCAAGCCATCAGTACACGATGATTCCATTTTATATTTTTTATTCAATGTTTGGTTTTCAGCGCATTGGCGATTTGGCTTGGGCGGCTGGTGATGCACAAGCGCGTGGATTTTTATTAGGCGCGACAGCAGGGCGCACGACGCTGGCAGGTGAAGGGTTGCAGCATCAAGATGGACATAGCCTGTTATTGGCCTCCACTATTCCGAATTGTGTTTCTTATGATCCTACTTTTGCTTATGAAGTTGCAGTGATTATCCGCGATGGTTTACGTCGCATGTATGAAAATCATGAAAATATTTTTTATTATCTCACTGTGATGAATGAAAATTATGAACATCCTGCAAAACCTGAAGGCGTAGAAGAAGGCATTTTGCGTGGAATGTATTTATTAGAAAAGAATCAAGCCAAGAAGAAAAGCACTATACCTACCGTGCAACTGTTGGGCTGCGGTACTATTTTGCGTGAAGTATTAGAAGCCGCGCACATGTTGCAAAATGATTATGGTGTGAATAGCGATGTGTGGAGTGTCACCAGCTTTAATGAATTACGTCGTGATGGTATAGATGTAGAGCGTTGGAATTATTTGCATCCAACCGAAAAAGCACGTGTGCCATATGTGACGCAATGTTTATCCAAAGCTTCAGGCCCGATTATTGCGTCTACTGATTATATGCGCATATTTTCCGAGCAAATTCGACCATATCTCTCCCAACATTATGTGACATTAGGCACTGATGGTTTTGGTCGCAGTGATACGCGTAAACAGTTACGCCATTTCTTTGAAGTCGATCGGCGTTATATTGTGATAGCCGCACTGAAAGCATTGGCAGACGAAGGCCATGTTCCCGCTAAAACTGTGGCAGAAGCAATTAAAAAATATGGAATTGATCCTGAAAAACCAAACCCAGTAAGTGTATAGCGAGTAAGTGTATCGGTAAGTGCAAACGCATCTAAATTATCGATATCGTCATTCTCGCTGAGCCAAGGCTTCTACGAAGTCAGATCTCACAGCGGGAATCTAGTTCGGATATGTAATAGTGGTCTCAGA
>JBIOEC010000081.1:0-5588 GCA_044445645.1 Gammaproteobacteria bacterium
CATCTAAAGTTTTAAACGGTTTCACACCCAGACGTTCATGGCGGGCGATTAAATCTTTCGCCATCCCTACTTCGCGCCATGGTCCCCAGTTAATACTCTGGGCACAAAGCCCTTGTTGCTGACGCCAGTGTGCCAAGCCATCTAAGAAGCTGTTCGCTGTGGCATAATTACTTTGTCCCGGTGAACCATTCACAGAGGCTGCGGAAGAGAATAATTCAAAATAATCTAACTCGATTTTTTCAGCTTGTGTGACTTCATGCAAATACCAAGCACCTAAAGCTTTTGCTGAAAAAACATTTTTAAAATATTCCTCACTTTGTTGCTCAAGCGGGGCATCTTCCACGACGCCCGCTAAATGAAAAATACCTTTTAAAGGATAAGCAGGCGTGTGACTTGCCTTGATTAATTTTTTAACCTGCTGCTTATCACTGACATCGCTGAGTTGTATTTCAATGTGCGTGTTACTGCCTTGCAGCGTCTGAAGAATACGTTCCTCTATACCATGTCTGCCCGACAATACAATCCGTCCCGCACCTCGGTCGCGTAAATAACGTGCAAGTTCTAAACCAATGCCGCCCAATCCCCCCGTGATTAAATAACTGGCGTTAGCATCAAATTGAAGGTGTGAGTCGCTCTCTGGCACAAATAATCCTGTTGCATACACAACGCGTGGCACATACCACCGATCCGCACGATGAACCAAGATTGGCTCATCACTCACATCTTTTTGTACCGCCTCTAATGCAGACGCTATTCCTGTATCTTCTTCAATATCAACGTGTCTAATATGTAATTCCGGATGTTCTAGTATCACTGTCTTGATGAAGCCGGTCAGCAGGCATTGATTCAAGTTAACGGGCTCTTGCGCAACACTATAGGCTTGTTGCGTAATAATAATAATCTGAGCTACATCCGAATTTTCTTTTAATATCCTTTGCAAAAATAACAACAATCCTGTTGCAGATTCCATGCTGATTTTTTCAGCATGATGGCGTGCATCATAGGTTACTGTGTTTTCTATGGGAGCAGTTTGTAGTTGCGGGAAATATTCTTGCCAAATCGATTCATAGCAACACGTTTGAATAGACTCACGTTGAATTTCTTCACCAAATAAACCTCTCTTCACTTTATGTAATAAAACTTCAGGCCAATACCGCTGACGATTAAATATTGTTTTCGGTAAAGCTTGTTTGACTTGTGTTAAATCTTGCAAAGGCGCTTCTTCTAAAATCACATGCGCATTCGTGCCGCTAAAACCAAAACTACTGATGCCGGCGCGTCTTACTCGCTCGGCTTCTCGCTTCCACGCTACAACTGTTAAAGGAATTTGTGCAGGAATAGCGTCCAAATGAATCGCTGGATTGAGTTCTTTAAAATGCAAATGCCGTGGTATTTCTTCATGCTGCATTGCCAGAATCGTTTTAATCACACCTGCAATCCCTGACGCTGATTCTAAATGACCTATATTCGTCTTCACTGTGCCTATCGTTAAAATCCGCTCACGTCCAGGACTATAAATCGTTTGAAGAGCACCCACCTCTATCGGATCTCCTAAGCGGGTTCCTGTACCATGTGCCTCGATATAATCTACCGTCTGCGGTGCGACATTCGCATTCGCCAATGCCTTGGCTAATACCTTCTCTTGCGCTAATCCATTTGGCACTGTCAATCCGCTGCTGGCGCCATCTTGATTCACGGCACTGCCTTTGATTACCGCTAATATTCGATCATTATCCCGTTGTGCTTCACCGAGTCGTTTCAGAATCACCACGCCACAGCCTTCACCTCGCCCATATCCATCGGCACTGGCATCAAACGTCTTGCACCACCCATCGGGCGATAGCATTTGTCCTTGCATCAGAACTGCAAAATTGCGCGGTTCCAGCAGCGTATTCACACCCCCGGCAATCGCTAAATCACAGTCATGGTTTTGTAAACTTCGACAGGCTTCATGCAAAGCCACCAATGAACTTGAGCATGCCGTATCAATCGCCATCGTTGGGCCCTGTAGACCTAACGTATACGCCAGTCTTCCGGCTGCTACATTCAACGCATTTCCTGTTGCTTGATAAAAATCACTCTCTACAGCATATTCTGCTAGTAGCTGCCCGTACTCACTCTGACTGATCCCAATAAATACTCCCGTCTCACTTTCGTTTAAACTCGCGGGTGCAATTCCACTCGTCTCCAGCGCATGCCACGTCGTTTCCAATAATAATCGCTGCTGTGGATCGAGCAGCTCCGCCTCGCGCGGTGAAATACCAAAAAACTCTGCGTCAAACTGATCAATACCCTCAATAAATCCTGCAGAATACGGATATTCATCTACATCCCAACGAAACGCTTCTGGATAATGGATCGCGTTTTTACCCACTGTCAAACTTTCCCAGAAATGTTCCACATCACTTCCTGCGGGGAATCGACATTCCATGCCGATAATAGCAATTGGCTCATTTTCATACTGCGCTCCAGAAATGGAAATCACGGGCGAAGTACCCTCTAACGTCTCATAGAGATAGGTTGAGAGTTTAGTTAAGGTGGGGTAATCAAATACCAGCATGGGTCGTAATGGGATGTGATCACCCAATGCGAGTCTAATCCGCTCGTACAACTCCACTGCCATTAACGAGTCCATTCCTAACTCAAAAAAACCTTGTTCATGATCAACTCCCTGGGCAGCCGTTAAGCGTAGGACTTCTTTTAACTCATGCTCCATTAAGGCTTCTACCAATTGATAGCGCTGAGTTTTAGCTGTTTGATAGTAACTCTGCAGAAAATCACTTTTAGTTGAGGTAGGAACGCGGCCTTTCATCTCCTGTATATAGGGTTCAAGCCAAATGGGTAAATGCTTATTAAAACTTAACATAAATTGCAGATACTTTGGCGAGACCACCCCAAGCCCAGTAAGCTGAGGGATCGCCAGCAGCTGTGTGCATAGATGCATGCCCTTATCTAGAGGAATAAATCCTTCTTGCATTTTTGCATAACGGACATCTTTAGTGGCCATCCCTGCCTCGGCCCAAGGACCCCACTGAATATGGGTAATGGGTAAGCCATGGGCTTTACGATAATCCGCCAGGGCATCTAAATAGCCACTCGCTAGCACATACGGGGCCTGCCGGTTTGAACCTAGTAGTGAGGTTATGGAAGAGAATAAAACAAAATATTGCAGCGCTAAGCCTTGCGTCAGTTCATGCAAGTTCCATGCTCCTGCTACTTTAGGACGTAACACCTCGTCCATCTGTTCATTCGTGTATTCTCCAAAGGCGACATTGTAGGTGCTACCCGCCAAATGGAAAACTCCTCGCAGGTTATCCTGCACAGTAATGACTTCGCGAAGTGCCTCCCTATCACTCACATCTACCGCATAATGCTTCACCTGTGCCGAGTAAGCGCTGAGCATTTCCTGCAACTTCTCGGCCTGCTCCATACTCATCTCATGACGTGAGAGTAGTGCAATTTTTTTTGAGCCTAACGCTAACAGCTCTTGCATTAACTGAAAGCCCAAACCGCCTAAACCGCCGGTAATTAAATAGGTCCCTTCGGTTAAGGCCAAGGGCTGAGACCGATTTAAAAATACCAGACTATCGGCTTTCTCTAATCGGGTCACATAGCGTTTGCCTAATGCATATTTTACTTGCGGCTCATCACCATATAATGTCTCTTCTGCGAGCGCCTGTACTTCTGAAGTCGTGAAATCCGCTAAACGTACATAAGAAACCGCAAACTCGCATTCCCAATTCAACACCTGGGCTAAATTCAACAATATTTGTTGGCCAAGGTGATGAGCTTCAGCCGCACTGCCCACTATCACCCAACGCACTATATGCGAAGCTTCTGAAATCAGTTCCTGATACAGCTGTAATAATGCCTCAATAGTATCCATTTGTGGCGTCAACTGAGATATAAAGGGCATATAACTGGCGATATCTAGAACGCACATAGGTTCTTTGCTCTGTGCTGCATAGTCCGCTAATTCGGAATATGTGAGTGCAGCGCACTCCTTCCCTTGTGCCTTAAAGAAATTCTTTAGTGTCTCAATAAATAACCCATACTCTAATGACGCTTCATCTGCTTGAATGAGGAGCGCACACCGCTGAAAGTCCAACGCTTCTTTTGTACTCACCTTGTCGGCTTCTTCTTCCCTTAAATAAAAAAACCAATCTGATGGTAATGCCCATTCTTTCGCGCGCTCTTCATCCAAGGCGGGTGCCCAATACCGCTGGCGATTAAATACAGTTTTCGGCAGCGATTGTTTAATTTGCGTTAAGTCCTGTAACGGCGCTTCTTCTAAAATGATGTGAGCATTGGTGCCGCTAAAGCCAAAACTGCTAACGCCTGCGCGGCGGACTTTATTTTTTTTAGGCCAAGGAATAAGTTGCTGGGGAATTTGCCCAGGGATAGCTTCTAAATTAATTTGCGGATTTATTTTATCCAAATGAATTTGAGCCGGGATCGCTTCATGCTGCAAACACAAAAGGGTTTTAATCAAACCCGCCATGCCTGCAGCAGCTTCTAGGTGGCCCACATGCGCTTTTACACTACCTATAAATAGAGGTTGTGCAGAACCATGGCTATTTTTATACACTTGGCTAATCGCATAAGTCTCCATTGGATCACCCAGTTTCGTACCTGTACCATGTGCTTCAATATAATCAATCTCACTTGGTTGTAAATGAGCTTTGGCTAAGGCGTCTCGTAATAAATTTTCCTGAGCCACACCATTGGGTACCGTCAAACCACTTGATGCACCATCTTGATTCACAACTGCCCCTTTGATAAGGCCCAGTATTTTATGCTGATCTTTTTGTGCATCGCTAAGTCTTTTTAGAATCAATACCGCACAACCCTCAGCGCGTGCATAGCCATCGGCATCAGCGCTGAATACTTTACAATGTCCCTCCTCTGACAACATGCCGGCTTGCCACAAATTAATATACCCATCAGGCGATAATAAAGCATTCACAGCACCAACGATGGCCAGTGATGTTTCACCTAAATGCAAAGCATTGCACGCTTCATGTACCGCCACTAGAGCTGAAGAACATGCAGTATCTAATGTTAAACTTGGGCCTTGTAAACCGAGGATATATGAAATGCGCCCGGATAATACACTCGAGGTATTCCCAGTGGCCAGATAACTGTCATGTCCATGCGCTCCTACCAAGAGTTGTTCATATTCATGGGTAGTGGCTCCGATAAATACTGCACCATTACTTCCTTTTAAAATTTTCGGATCAATTCCTGCATCTTCTAGTGCATGCCATGTGGTTTCCAATAGCACACGTTGCTGGGGATCCATGCTTTGGGCTTCGCGCGGTGCAATTCCAAAAAAATCTGCATCAAACCATTCAATCCCCTCAATAAAACCTCCTAACTTCACTGGAGTTGCCTCTTGATAATCCTGCCAGCACCAACGGCTAGCGGGGATCTCCTCAATGGCATCTTTGCCTTCGTTTAATAATACCCAAAAAGCTTCAGGTGTATTCGCTTGACCTGGAAAACGACATGCCATACCAATGATCGCAATTGGCTCTTGTAAAAAAACGGGCTGTTCTTGTTGAGTACTTTCTGGAGTAGTATAGGTA
>JBIOEC010000082.1:0-5584 GCA_044445645.1 Gammaproteobacteria bacterium
ATAATACAGGATATTCACGTACTGCACTGGAAATCATGCGTGCAAATGCTTGCACTAACGTTTCTCCAGTGGGTGTAACAATTTTTCCAAACAAATCTTCTACAGCTGGAGTGCGACAAATAGATCCCCCATCAGCGATAAGTGGCATTGCGTAGCGCTGTGCTAATATGGCCTCATGCGTATATCCAGCACTAAACAGCGAATCCGTGATTTCCCACCAAGTGGTATGCTCATCAGCTTTAAACTTAATTTCTTGCAGACGACTATCTACTATTTGACTAATATTATTTACATATAAATTTGGATTACCCGTATCAGAGTAATGCTTATAGAGTTCATCTACCACTAAGCCAGCCATGTCGGTAATACCATCATAAGGTTTAGTCGTACCTATGGGTGTAGTCAGTAGTGTCAAGAAATTGACTAGAAAACTTCGTTCTTGAGGAGTTGGGTAACGCATACCTAATTGCGTATCAAAAGGATTAATAGAGTATTTTGGCGTCATGCGTAACCGATGGTAAGCAGCAAGATAACGTCTATCTACTGGCAATGCTTCTTGCAATAAGGAAATCAAACCACTACTTGAAGGGCCAATATCAATAATCGCAATCCGTGGCAAACGCTGTAAACCTGCATTTAAACATAGCGCTAAATTCATGGCATTAGATAGCACAGACTTACCTGAACCAGGACGTGCATAAATTAAATCGATCCAAGTGGTTTGCGCGCTGGAGCCGGGTTGATACGGCCAGGGTTTTCCATCGGGAGAACGAAACAACAGTGCTCCTGTTTTCCAGGTTGAGCAAGGTCGAGTGACTGGCAACATCAGCGCTACATCGGAGACAGGTGCCACACTCGGCGTTGCCACGCTAGTAGTGTTTAGAGCAAGAGAGCTAGACATAACACCGGCAAAAGCATCTCCTGAAATATCTGCAACTTCGCAAAGTCCCCAACCTTGTACTGCTTTAGCTAATTCTGCCGCACGAGTACGCAATAATCCCGCTTCTCCGCGTGGCGCCCAAGTGGCTAACATCACCCGTAATTTGACTACAGCATCATCAGTATTATTTTGGATATACGTTAAAATACGCGCTGAATCACTAATCAGTGGATTTTGACTGGCCGCAAAACTTAAAATAGCGGAAATGGTTGACTTAAAGCGTAACCCGGCTAAGCCATCACTATCCATTAAAAAAGCAATCCGCCAAGGAATTCCTGCCGCAACTGCGCGTTGAAATAAAACGTAGAAGGGTTTTATCTCTTGGGGAAATAGATCAATAAATAATGGAGCATAAATTCGGTCGCCTAAGGCTGCAGTCCGCAAATCGATATTTTCTCCACTGCGTGGGATCAATTGGCGTGCCAGGTTAGGCCACATAATATCGGAGACATCATTGGTGCGACGTGCGCGTAATTTAGGTGGGATTTTATCCCCAGGTAATACCGGCACCCAATCTTTATCCGTAAAATCGGAATCGATGGTTTGCCGTACACAGCGCAAAGCCTCATGCACTTCTAACAACTCAACTGAAAGTCCGACTTGTCCAAAGTCATTCATTGTTGCACGTACTAATGATTGGTGTGAATTACGTAGCTGAGGAATACTCGCTATAATACTTTGTGAATACCGCATTGGCGGAATTTTATTTTTCTTAATCTTTTGCATCTTGTCTTTATTCGCCGCATCCAACTGTCGCTTCGATAAACTGGCGGGACGAGTCCACAGTGCCAAATATGCGGTTTCTTTGGCGCAATATTTAGATAATATATTGATACGTTCTTGAAATAAATCATCTAACTGTAAATTTAATCGCGAGGCTGTGGCCATAGCGGGTGTTAAAATGTCTTTAATATCTTGTTTAACGGAATCAATATCAAAACTAAAAAAAACTTGTACCGTATGACCAGAACGTGCCAAGGAAGTTTGTAAACTATTGGCAACTCCCGCATGAATCCGCTCAAACTCTTCAGGCCCCACTAAAAAACGCACGCCATTTAAACGGATAATCGAGACTAAAGAGCCATCACGTCCTACCAGAGTAAATTCATCATCGGCAGTTTCCAAATGACAATAAGAACCTGTAGTCTGACGAAAACTCGTACCCAGCCATTCGAGTAAAACGTCGATGGAATTTAACATGGAATCAATGATCGCCATGGTGTAACCTTTGTTCAATTTGTTCGCGTGTGAGTACCTGCTCCGCCCAATAACTGATAACTTCCTCATAATCTCCACGATTGGGATACCAACGTAGTTGAGGCAATATATTTTGGGTTATAGAGTCCTTTTTTGTTTGATCGACAGCATCTATAAAAGTTTGTGCAAATAACACACTATCACTACAATCCGCACCAAACACGTTCTCAATTGTTTGCGAACGTAGTTTTAAAGCTTGCACTAATGTTTTCGCTGTTTCGGCATATTCTTCACCAAAATGCGTACAACAAAACAAAACTCGCATAAAATGATTTAAATCAACTTGACTGATATTGGGAAAATAAATAATTTTACTATTATTTCTTAATCCTAATAATTGGGTGTGTGCACAAAATATGCAGGCGGTGGCTAAATTATTGAGCTTATTATCGCGGTAATTGCCATTAATATTCACAACTTCTTGATATTGTTTAGCGGTAAATCCGCAAAATCGACAAGTATAATCGTCCCTTGACCATACTTTAGATTGCAGAGACAGGAAAGCATCATCTGCTTTCCTGTTCTGAAAAAGACTGGCTCCATCTAAATTGACACCTAATCCTAAGGTCAGTAACTCCATGTAGCATTCCTTTTTAATCCAACATTCCTGTACCACCTTCTAAGTATTGGCTCGCGCTTTGTTGTGCACCACCGAATAAGGTACTACCTGTCGTGCGAATCACTTGTGGTAAATAAATTAAAGCTGCTGCAATAAATATCATTGCAATCGGAGCACCTAGTGGTACTTGAGTTGGGTTATCTTTATGTTGTTTAAACTTTAAAATACCCGCACCCGCAAACCCTAGGCCTGCAATATAACACAACACTACAATCATCTGCTCTACACTACCTAGCGAACCCAAAATAGTGTCTGCAACGTCACCTAACGTTTCATCGGCTGCTAAAGCAACGGATGAAGTTAATGCAAGTAACACACTGGTTAATATACGATTCATAAAGTTTCCTCCACTGGTTTTACTACTTCTTACTACTATTTATTTAAAATTATATTGCAAAGGTGTTGCGTATCACATCAATCGTAGCGCCGATGTGATAAGCTAAAATTCCACCCACTAAATGGGTTAAACCTTTAGCTAAAGTACCTGGCTGACCACTTTGTTGTCCTACACGTCCCATAATAATGAGTCCGCGAATAAATGCGATCAAACCTACAAACTCTACAATTGACAACGCAACAGCAATACCTTCATCATAAACTGATCCACCGGCAGGGTCATAACCAATCGGTTCTCCTACACCCCAAAGCGTGGCACTGGTCATTTCTAATGCACTGGGCATCCAAACCAAAAGGGTACCAAACACTATGCTACCAAAGGGACCTTTTAAATCCACACCTTGCATCATCATCACGCGGAAATCTCCGTAGGTGCGTAATTTATAAAGTGCACCGATGATCATGGTTAAACCTGTCATATAAGCAAACACCATTCCAAGCTGGCTCACACTCGTCATACTATTAGCCATACTGGCTAACATTTCATAAATTGTAGGTGCCATAATTACTTCTCTTTTACTTATTGCTTAAATATCTGTGTAGTTGTGGCAACAATACCTTCACGAGCATCGATGCGAGTTACTTTACCGACCCCGGGTATTTCATCGCCCACTTCTACCACCATCAAAACCCCTTCTTGGGTGCGTATCCATGCTCTTCCTGGAATAACTGCTTCTACACTAATTCCTGCTGCATTCGCACTGGCACTAGCTCCAGGTTGATTATTCGTACCTGCTGGTGCTGCTGGCGCCGGTTTCCTTACTTGCTGCCGCATTTGATTCATATTCTGCTCTAGCTGCCCGATTCTTTTTACCAGTTGTTGCAGCTGATCATTGTTTTGTGTCCCAACATTTTTATTGTTTTCTAAAGCCGTCAACCGTTTATCTAAATCATCTATCGTGGCTAAACGCGCTTCGATATCATCCATTTTCCCTAATAACTCACTCAGCTGCTGCTCTACTTTAGATTCTTGAGCAAAGTAGCGATCTAAAATTTGTTCGCTTCCTCCCTCTTTCTGACCTCCTAAAATACTCGCTACAGCTCCTGATTGCTTGGGTGTTTCCTTAGTTCCTTCATTCATCTTTTCTTCATTTACAGGCATATTAGCAGACTTTTCTTCTGACCCACCACCAAATGGATTCAATTTGTTTAACGTTGACCTAACAGCATTCTCCTCGGATTTAATCTCAACTTCAGAAGGTGTTTTTTCAGTCGGAGTCTCTGGTACAGCGGGTTCAGTTATACCTGTTTCAGTGAATGCTACGTTTTGTGAAGTTTGGGCGGGTGTTACTTCTCCTGATCCAAACAACATGCTATAAAGTTTAAAAGAACCTGGCACTATTAAAATTAATGCAATAAATATATAGATCAAATTGCCTTTGATTTTATCAACCAAGCGCTCTTTACTGCTTTCAGCGAATGCTACATTGGAGTTATCTTCGCTCTCCCCTTCTTCATTCTCCTCTATCTCATTATCCGTTTTAGAAAAAAGATAATCCTCCTCATCATGACTTGCGAAAGGGTCATCCTTAGGTCCTGCACTGGCTTGTGGATGCTCATTAACGGCCACACCTACCTCATTTTCATGCCCAAGTCCTTCTGAGTCGCCAGAGCTGCTAAAGAAGTCCTTATCATCATAAACATCAGAAAATTCATTTTTCATTTTGTATTCACCGTGGAGGCATTAGTTACGCTAGCATTGCTAGCCGGAATGGGATTTCCATTAACATCTTGCCGAATAACTTGCACAGCAGGAGCAGGAGCTGGGGTTGGGGTTGCACTTACACCTCCTGTGGGAGGTTGTAAATAAAAATCTTGTAGGAATAACAGACCGATTGAAGTGCCTGAATCTACGGTAACCGTTGGAGGCATATCAAATAAAGGATCTAATTTCTCTCCCAGTTTTGTGCCTACTTCGCCTAAACCTACTAATACTTGGTCTTTAGTACTAACCGCGACATCGGTTATAGTAATCGTCTCTCCAGTCACCGCAAACTCAGGCTGAATACCCGCTAATACGGCTTCGCCTACACCTTGTAAAAATGAAGAAGCGAATAAGGTGCTGTAACGTAATAATCGATGGTAATCCACATTAGTTGATATAGCGGTACGAGCAGTTTCCGGATCGATAGCCACTGCTTTTACGGGCAAGCTTTGGTCCATATCGGGTGCGCTTAATACAGTAAATTCAATAAAGACTTGAGCTTCCACACGCTTAAAAGAACCAATTAGTTTTGCTCCTGCTAAGGGGCCAGAAACTACTTTAGCGAGTACAGGACCTGGCTCATCACTATCAACCGAAGTTTCCATAATCCCAAAAATAATATCCCCTGCTTTGTATAATGGCGGCATCCCCATTCCCTTACCCGCAC
>JBIOEC010000083.1:0-5574 GCA_044445645.1 Gammaproteobacteria bacterium
AAATAAAGTAAATTAATACTAGAATATACTGTAAGATTTTAATCATAAACCAACCGCTTTTGTCTAGAATTATTAGTTACTGCATTCTGTAGGAGTCAAACTTCTTTCACTGGCACATTTATATAAGTTTTCAATGCAAGCTGTATTAAATAACTTTCAATATTTCTTTGATTAGCTTTGGACCGCGGTAAATTAGACCCGTATAAATTTGCAAAAGATTGGCGCCTGCGGCAATTTTTTCTGCGGCATCCGCTGCAGACATGATGCCGCCAACGCCAATCAGAGGAAATTTCACGCCTAATTCTTTGCGTAATATTTTCAATACTTGAGTTGAAGTTTCCATTAACGGACGGCCGCTCAAGCCACCTTGTTCATAATCATGGGGTAAACCTTCCACTCCTTTACGGCTGACTGTCGTATTGGTAGCAATCACACCATCAATTTTGAATCGTACAATTTGCTCTGCTAACCATTTTAATTCTTCTTCATTCAAATCCGGTGCAATTTTAACCACCAGTGGCTTATATATTTGGGCTTGCTCTGCCAATATTTTTTGTTGAGTTTTTAATTTCTCTAATAATTCTGTTAGCATTGAGCCTTGCTGTAAATCTCGTAAATTTTTAGTATTAGGTGATGAAATATTAATGGTAATATAATCCGCCCAAGGATAAGCTTTTTGTAAGCCTATAATGTAGTCATCGACTGCATTAGCCACTGGAGTGGTAGCATTTTTTCCAATATTGATGCCTATAAGTGCATCAGGTTTATGGCAATGTTGGAGTCTGGCAATTAGATGATCAATACCTTTGTTATTAAATCCCATTCGATTTATCAACGCATCTGCTTCCGGTAGACGAAATAAGCGAGGTTTTGGATTTCCTATTTGTGGTTTAGGAGTTACTGTGCCTAATTCGATAAAACCAAATCCTAGTGCAGCGAGCCCAGTTATATAATCCCCATTTTTATCTAATCCTGCTGCTAAACCTAGGCGATTTGGGAAGATTAATCCCATGAGTTGGGTGCTCGCGCTTGTAGTTCTTTGTTTTGGCCATAAGTGAGTTTTAGCTAGTAACTGTAAACTTACTAACGTGAGATGATGCGATCTCTCGGGAGGGAGAGTGAACAGGATTTGTCTTAGTAAAGAGTAATAGTTTAGCATCTTCTTTATCCACAGCTTGTCATCTACAGCTTAGCTGCAAGGTAACTACTCGCGCTCTCCACAATAAACTTGGAGAACCTTGCTACAGAGTGAGTAGTTACACTGCAAGATGAAAAGTAAAATTATTTCTTACCTACTTTTCTAATCGAGGCCTGCGCTAAGTCTAACAATTCGCGCAACGCCACAGTAAACATCGTAAACTCTTTGACCTTAGTGGTGCGCAAATCTGATACCATCATGTGCCAGCGTTCAATTAAAACTTTATGATCCGCCATCCAAGCCTCAGTGCAGGCTTCGCTATTATGCGCTCCGTCTACTAAACACAAAGGATAGCCCAGAACTGCCATAGTAATAGTACGTTGCTGACGATCTAAATCATCTTTACAAGCTGCCCGTGCTAATGCATCCCAGGTGTTAGCCACTAAATGTCTATCTATTTCATCGCGGAACCAATCTAGCTTCAAGCGTTCACCAATAACAAAATACGCTCTGGCTACTTCAAGTAATGGCAATTTGCCCAAATCTGCAGCCTCTACAATATCTAAAGATGAAATCATCGGTCCGGCGCTTGCAATGCGCATAGACAAGGCTTCTGGCACACCTTGCGAAACATAATGTTGATGATCTTTTTGCAATTGATTTTTTTCAATTCCCGTCACCACACTTGCCATCGCATTTTCTAAGGTTTCCACTTGCGGGGCAAAATGTGCGACTGCTTGTGCTATATCTAAATCTAAACGGCGATTACGTAAAAACCAGCGAGTAGCTCTACGTACTAAACGAACCACATCCGTCATCATTTGCTTTTGAGTTGAAGCATCTACTTTATAATCCAACTCTTCAATAGCATTTAGGGTTTCGCGCAACTTGAATACTTCTCGTGCAACCACAAAGCAGCGTGCGATTTCTGGAGCAGAAGCTCCTGTTTCATCATAAAGACGGGTAATAAAAGTAGGACCCATTTCATTACAAATCGCATTGCCCAAGCGGGTAGAAATTAATTCACGACGCAATTTGTGTTTACTTAAAGACTCTGCATACTTCACTCCAACATCATCTAAAAACATGGTTTGAAGTTTTGCACGTAAATACTCATCTTCTGGAACACTAGAACTCAATAGCTGTTCCTTTAGATACATTTTACTATAGGCTATCAGAATAGATAATTCAGGACGAGTCAAGCCTTGTCCATTGGCTTTGCGCTGCGCTAAACCTTCATCATTAGGTAAAAACTCTAATTGACGATTGATCTTACCCCAACGTTCCATCGTATTAATAAAACGAATATGCTCATCAATCGTACGTTTGGCACGTGATTCTGCAAAACTGATCGCCTGAGTTTGCTCATAATTATTTCTAAGCACTTGTTCAGCAACCGCATCTGTCATATCCACCAGTAATTTATTGCGTTGCTTTTCTGTCATATCACCATCAGCAACAATGCTATCCAACAAAATTTTCAAGTTCACTTCATGGTCAGAACAGTCTACCCCACCGGAATTATCCACGAAATCTGTAAAACATATTCCTCCATGTAGAGAATATTCAATACGCCCTAATTGAGTAAAGCCTAAATTACCGCCCTCACCAACTACACGGCAACGCAGATCTTTGCCATTTACCCGTAAATTATCATTCGAACGGTCACCTACATCTACATCGCGTTCATAAGAGGCTTTCACATACGTACCTATGCCTCCGTTCCATAATAGATCCATAGGTGCTGACAAAATAGTTTTGATCAGTTCACTTGGCACCATAGTATCTTTATGCGTTTTTAACAGCTTCTTGATTTCTTTGGTCAATTTAATTGACTTCACATTACGACTAAAAACACCTCCACCGGTTGAAATCAAGCTTTTATCATAGTCATCCCAAGTAGAACGCGGTAAATTAAACATACGTTCACGTTCACGATAACTGGCTTCTGGATCTGGATGAGGATCAATGAAGATGTGCTGATGATTGAATGCCGCCACTAGCTTAATATGGCGAGATAAGAGCATACCATTACCGAACACATCGCCGCTCATATCCCCAATGCCCACCACGGTAAAATCATGTTCTTGAATATCAACACCAAGCTCGCGGAAATGTCGACTTACAGATACCCAAGCGCCTCGCGCGGTAATACCAATTTTTTTATGGTCATATCCTTCACTACCACCTGAAGCAAACGCATCGCCCAGCCAAAAGTTATATTTTTGCGCAATACCATTCGCAATATCTGAAAAAGAAGCTGTACCTTTGTCGGCTGCAACGACTAAATAAGTATCATCGTCATCTCTACGCACCACATTTTGTGGAGGAATAACTTTTTCACCTTGCAAATTATCTGTGATATCTAATAGACCACAAATAAATGTAGAGTAACAACGTACCACTTCTTGCATTAGTGCATCTCGATTACCATCGGTAGGTAAACGTTTGCAGACGAAACCACCTTTTGCACCCGCAGGTACAATAATACTATTTTTAACTTGTTGAGCTTTCATTAAGCCTAACACTTCTGTACGGAAATCTTCCAATCGATCCGACCAACGTAAACCACCACGTGCTACCTTAGCACTGCGTAAGTGCACACCCTCTATGCGCGGCGAGTAAACAAAAATTTCATACAACGGATGCGGTAGCGGCATTTCCGGAACTAAACTGCTTTTAATTTTAAAGGATAAATAAGGTTTATATTCACCTGACTCTGTGCGTTGGAAAAAATTAGTCCGCATGGTGGCATTAATCACATCTAAATATCTACGCAGAATCCGATCCTCATCTAAACTGGAAACCGCTTCAAGCGCTTCTTGAATCAAAGCTATTTGTGCACTGGATTGGGTGGTAATAACACCCTTAAATTCCGGATCAAAGTAAGTAATAAATAAATCCACCAATTGACGAGAAATTTTTGGATGGTTAGACAATGCTTGCTCTATATAGGACTGGCTAAAGGTGACACCAATTTGACGGAAAAATTTTGCATAAGCACGTAAAATATTGGTTTCTCTCCAAGTTAATTGTGCAGCTAAAACTAAGCGATTAAAACCGTCATTCTCAACTCGACCCGACCACACTTGTGCTAATGCATCTTGAAACACTTCTCGTATATTTTCTACATCAATCAAATCTCCGTGCTGGTGACGCATGGTGAAATCACTAATCCAAATAGCTTCTCCATTGACAGTAATGGGGTAAGAACTCTCGGTGATTACTTTCAATCCCATATTTTCCAACATCGGCAAAATATCAGATAAAGGCAAAGAACTTCCCGCATTATAGAGTTTGAGATTTAATATATCTTGTGACTGTTCTAGTGATCGATAAAAACTCATATCCATCGGGTTTTGTTCAGTCAATATCTCCATATGTTCAATATCAAATACCGCTGAACGTGGTGTTTGAGTTTCACGATAACCCGCAGGAAATGCGCGACGGTATTTACTATACAGTGCAGCGCCCTGCCCTTCCCCTAAATGTTCTAACATCGCATCTTTTAGTTCGTCTTTCCAAGTGCGCCCTGCTTCTACCAGCTTCCTTTCCAGCTCATTCTGATCATATTTAACTTCAGGGGCCCCTTCAGGCAACAAAATAATAAAATGAATACGTGCCAACATAGATTCAGAAACACGCGTTTGAAAGCTTACGGAAGTACCATTGAGTGCTACGCGTAAAATTTCTCCCATACGTTGACGTAATCCTGAAGTGAAAATTTCACGTGGCGCAAACACTAGACAAGAGAAAAAACGATTCGCAATATCTTTACGCACGAATAAACGCACTTTCGGGCGTTCTTGAATGTGCATAATTCCCATCACCACGTTGTACAATTCATCTTCACGAGCTTGGAATAATTCATCGCGGGGGTAGGTTGCTAAAATATTTAATAACTCTTTACCGCTATGTTCAGTTAAAGAAAGTCCGGAACGGGAAATGATGCGCTGAACTTTATGACGTAACATCGGGACAGTTTGGATATTGCTATTATAAGCAGTAGAGGTAAATAATCCTACAAATCTTATTTTCCCTATGGTCTTACCATTCTCATCCACACGGATGATACCAATTGAATAGGGTGCGGTGGGCCGGTGCACGGTTGATGGTCCAATTAAACGTCGGATGACTATTAAGTCATTAATGATGGCTTTAGATTCTACTGCAATAGGAATATCTTTCAACCAAGGTAATTGAGTAGGATCTCCCCCATCACGCATCAAACCAAGTCCTGAAGTAACATCAGGCTCTAACAAAGATTGATGATGTTTTGAAACAAGTTTGTACTCACAACAACCAATAAACGTAAAGTGATCATTGACTAACCAATTGATAAAATCTATTACCTCTTGACGTTCCTCCTGGCTACTTATATTAGGTAAATTGGCATTTTTTATTGTTTGAATCAACTCAACAGCTTGGTGTGTCAT
>JBIOEC010000084.1:0-5480 GCA_044445645.1 Gammaproteobacteria bacterium
GACGTATTTTTTGAGTTTATTGGCAATAATTTTAGATGTTCTTCCCTGACGTGATTAACAGCAGAAAGAGTGAGGAGACAGTATGAATATTATTTTATTAGAAAAAGTGCGTAAATTAGGTGGCGTGGGTGAGCAAGTGCAAGTAAAGCCCGGATATGCGCGTAATTATTTAATTCCAGCGGGTAAAGCGGCATTTGCCACAGCGGATAACATTGCTAAAGTTGCTGAGCAAAAAGAAGAGTTAGAAAAAGCGGCTCAAGCAACTTTGCTGGCAGCTCAACAACGTGGGGAAGCTTTGCAAGCTCTGCAAGTTTCTCTTGCCGCACAAGCGAGTGAAGAAGGTAAACTATATGGCTCGATTGGTGTGCGCGAACTCGCAGAAGCTATTACCGCAGCGGGTATCGCAGTAGCCAAACAAGAAGTACGTTTGCCCGAAGGTCCTATTCATTACGTTGGTAGTTATGAAATTGCTTTGCAATTGCATAGCGATGTGACTGCCATTGTTGCTGTAACAATAGTTGCTGAATAATTCCTGCCATTCCCGCGCGCGGGTGTGTAGGGGCGACCGCCGGTCGCCCCTACAAGTTGCAGCATAATAAGCTGCAGTGTAACAATGCGGATTCCAACTTATGACTTCATATTTCGCTAACCCCATTGAACAAACTACAACTCCACCACACTCTCTAGAGGCCGAAAGGGCCGTGATCGGCGGCTTAATGCTAGATGTGAATGGCTGGGAAAAAATTGCTGGAAAAATTTATGAAGGTGATTTTTACCGCCATGATCACCGGCTGATTTTTCGTACTATTCAACATTTAGCCGATCGAAATCAACCTCTCGATGTAGTGACTTTATCCGAGTATTTAAATAATACTGACCAGTTAGCAGAAGCAGGGGGAATGGCGTATTTAATTGAAATCGCTAAAAACACTCCAAGCGCTGCTAATATTATGGCTTATGCCGATATTGTGCATGAGCGCGCCGTGTTAAGGGATTTAATCACAGTAGGTCAGGAAATCGCTCATAGTGCCTATCATCCAGCAGGTCGGATGCCCCCAGAACTTTTAGATGAAGCAGAACGCAAAGTATTCGCCATTGCAGAACGCGGAATGCGTGAAGGTGGACCTGAGCCGATCAAAAGCATTTTAGCTAAAACAGTTGATCGAATTGATCAGCTGTTCCATAGTGAATCTTCTATCACGGGCTTATCTACTGGCTACGTGGATTTAGATAAAATGACAGCTGGCTTGCAGTCTGGAGATCTTATAATAGTCGCCGGTCGCCCCTCTATGGGAAAAACCACCTTTGCTATGAATATTGCAGAGCACGCAGCGCTCAAACAAGATAAACCCGTATTAGTATTTAGTTTAGAAATGCCATCTGAGTCATTGGTAATGCGCTTATTATCTTCATTGGGCCGAGTAGAGCAGACCCGCTTGCGTACAGGAAAACTTAATGAGGATGATTGGCCGCGCTTTACTTCTGCTGTGGCAATTTTAAGCGAACGAGCTAATCTTTTTATTGATGATGCTTCAGGAATTGGTCCTACAGAATTACGTGCTCGTGCCCGCCGCTTGCAACGCGAACATGGGAGCATAGGCTTAATTGTGGTAGATTATTTGCAACTCATGCAAGTACCAGGGTTCAAAGAAAACCGTACTGCAGAAATTTCAGAAATCTCGCGTTCTTTAAAATTATTAGCCAAAGAATTAGATGTGCCGATTATTGCATTGTCACAGCTTAATCGTAGTTTAGAAAATCGGCCAACTAATAAGCGCCCCATTATGTCGGATTTACGCGAATCAGGTGCGATAGAGCAGGATGCAGATTTAATCGCGTTTGTATATCGCGATGAAGTATATAATAAAGATTCTCAAGATAAGGGAATAGCTGAAATCATCATTGGCAAACAACGGAATGGGCCTATTGGTACAGTGCGGTTACTGTTTCAAGGTGAGTTTTCACGATTTGATAATTTAGCGTCAGATAGTTATAGCGAAATGGACTAATTGGTTTGTCATTACCGCGCCCCTTGGCATGCCTTGTCATCTTTAATAAAGATGAAAATGACTTGAAGACGCAGTAATGACAATATGTTCTCTTCCATGTGTTCGATGAAAAGCTCAATCCGTGGCGGCTACCTCAAACGGGATAACCTCTGTTGCGGCAGGACCTCTACCTCTATCTAACAGAGTAAATTCAACTTGTTGTTGCGGTTTTAAGGTTTTAAAACCACTGCCTAAAATATCTTGATAATAAACAAACACATCACCTTGTACAGGATGTTCAATAAACCCATACCCTTTTGCATTATTAAACCATTTAACTTTGCCCAGCTCACGTATACAATTTTCAGTGCTAGTATCCATAATATACTCCTCGTAATTAAGCAGCTAACATGAGATTGAGTATAAATAGAACAACTAAAAAAGTATGCCCGTGATCAGGGTGGCGTTGCGTAAGTTTTTTGCGCAACTTAAATTGAGAGATTTGCCATTTATCATGATTCTCCCCAAAATTAGTTGCTTATTTTATGATTATAAGCTATTTTTTACCTAGCTGTGGGAGAGGTTTAACTTTTATTGTTTAAAGACAGAAGGAAACAAGGATTATGAATAAAAATATAATACGATTTATTGCACCACTTGCGGTCAGTATAATCGGCATGAGTGCAGTTTGTGCTGAAGAATCAGCTCCTAGTAACATTAAAGTGTATGAAGGTAGTGAACTAGAATGCGGATTGATCATTGATGGAAATGATGGCAGTGAACTGATTGTGATTAAAGGCGACATAAAATGTGATCCAGCTGAGTTGCGACCAGGCGCTGGCGATGAAGACAAAGGGATTCCTAGTGCTGCTGTGAATATTTTGGGGAACAACCTCAAAGTTAGATTTGAAGATGATATTTATTGTAATGGACGCTTACAAAATTTAGCTAGCGATTTTACTGATGAAATTGGTTCAATCGGTGTTTGGGTAGCCGGAGACAATAACGTTATTGAAGGTGTCAATGCGATAGAGTGTAACGTAGGTATAGAAGTTGGATTCGCACCTACACCATCTACACCACCTGCACCACGTAAAAATGAAGCAAGCGAACTTGTTACAGTGGTTATGCCTGAAAGTCTGGAACGTCGTAGCCATGGCCATAACATCATTAAGCATTCTAGTGCAGTAAATTGTAATGCTGGTGTGAGACTTCTCAATAATCATAATAAAGTACGTTTAAGTAAAGCAAGTTGTGGTTTAGTCAATTCAAACATTGAGACTAAAGCATTCGGTGCAAATCTATTGACTTCCGTTGGTTTCGCAATTGGTATTAAGGCACTTAATCCGAGTGACAATTTTTCTTGCTTTAGTCAAGAGGGCACGAATCCTGCTGTTCCCACTCCAGATGCAATTCTTGGCAATGAAACACTTCCTTCTGTTTATCATAATGTTATAGAACTTAGTACCGCTGACTTAAATGGAATTGGATTTTTAGGCGGTAATGAAATGGATTGGAAAGTAAAGCGTAACGTGGTTACCAACATTTTTAGGTTTAATACTGCGAAGAATATAGGTGATTTGGAAGGGTCAACTGGGTTCCTGTTAGCAGGTACTGGGCACATAGTTCGTAATAACACTGCTTTTGAAAGTTTCGGAAATGGTGTGGCTGTGAGTCTTAACAATCCTGCATGTAATCCTAACTTCTTACACAGTAATGATTTTGGTTACACAGCAGTGGACTTAAATAAAGTAAAAGATAACCATACTAATGACAATGATCAATATGGTGTGGCTGCATTGCCTTATGGACTATTAAGTATTGTCCCTCCAGCAGTTCTACCAACTAACCTGGCTGCATACTCAAATGCTGGAACAGAGATCACCTTTAACATCTCTGGAGATGAAGCTGCAAACGGAGTATATAATCTGTTTGATGCAAATAACTCCTGTGTTACAGGCACAGGATTGGATGCAGGAAATTACTGGTCCGGTAATGAAGGCGGTAGCTTCCCTACTGATATTAAGCCACAATGTGTCGGGAATTAATGTTAATTTAAAGCTGCAGGGCTACTAAACAGTAGCTCTGCATAAGATAAACGCACAAAATTTAACCTCATATAGAAGGATACTATATTATGAATAAACAAATACTGCGACTGATTGCTCCTTTAGCTTTCACCGCGTTAACTGTTAATGTTGCTTATGCACAAAATGCGAATGATGAAAGCCAAGCAGTCAAAGAATGTCGTGATTCTGGTGATTGTACAGTTATAAATAAGCCATATTGCAATATGCAAATACCTCTCAATGATGGAAGTAGACCCAGCAAAAAATACGTTATCAATGGCGATATCTCATGTAATTCTGATGACCTTTCAAGCGGTCCGGAGTCTAGAGGTATATATCCTAGTGCTGCTCTGAATATCACCGGTGACGAACTAGAAGTGGTTCTAAATGGCGATATCAATTGCGGTGAGAGTAGACCTCAAAATCTGAGCAGTGACTTCACTGGTGCGCTTAGTTCGATTGGTATTTGGGTAGGTGGAGATAGAAACATTGTTAAAGGTGATGATTCGCATATCTACAATTGTGGTGTTTCAATTGAGGTGGGCGATGTTACAGAAAATGGCAAGGCAAACAGTGATGTATCAGCAGACTTTCCTCATTTTAAGACCAACAACATAGTTGAATCTTTTAAAATCTATGAGTGTAATGCTGGTGTTAGATTAAACACGAATAATAACCGAGTGCGTCATGTTTCTGCTACGTGTGGCCTTTCTGTAATTAAAGCTTTTGAACCAACAGGTAAGGGCCCCTCCTTTCCCTTTCCTCCATTAAGTGCAGCTTTTAGCTCAGATGGGTTCGTTATCGGTATTAAAGCGTTAGATCCTAATGATAATGCAACCTGTACTAACACAGGGGATCCCTCTTCAGGTAATCCTATATTACCTACACCACCAGCAGCTGGCACTCTTGAAGCCGTTGTTCCGTCTGTATATAACAACGTAATTGAACATAGTACAGCTATATATAATATAAATGGATTTTTAGGTGGAAATGAGATGGATGCACTTGCATTACCTCGCATATCTAATAAGTTCCAACACAACTTGGCTGAGAAAAATCTTTCAGGTATTGTACTTGTTGGTTCAGGTCATCGTGTACTAGAGAATGAGACACCTCAAAATGGTGGGTTTGGCAAATCTACTAGCAGCTCTTTCCTTGAAAATTCAGCAGGCATAGTGGTAAGTCTTAATAACCCAGCTTGTAACCCTAACTTTCAAAATAGTTATCCAACAGTTGGCTTTAAGCCGATTAATTTGAATATTGTGTCTCATAACCATTCGAATGAGAACTTTTCGTATGGGGTGGCTTCGCTGTTAATGTATTATCAAGGTACTTCGGCACAAGGAAATACTCAATCTCCAATCATTGACACTGGTCCAGGTACAGGCTCTTATACACATCTCCGAGCCCACGAGACCAATGA
>JBIOEC010000085.1:0-5469 GCA_044445645.1 Gammaproteobacteria bacterium
AAATTGGGCATCAGGAAAATCAATACGTAACGCGCGAATTAAATCTGCACCTAATGTATCTCCTGAGGCTTCTCCGGTGACAATAGCTATAGTGAGGGGTTTGGACATACAATTGAATTATTTAGTAAAATCTGCGAACTTAGAAAGTGAGTTATAAAGTGAATAGTTACCTCAAGATCCCGCGTTGTGAGTGTTGCACAAAACGCAGCATATCATTCACTTCCTTACTATTTTCAGCGAGTGGACCTAGTTCAGCTACCACTTCTTGAATAGTAAAGTTTTTGCGGTAGATTATTTTATAGGCCTGACGCAATAAAGCTATGGTTTCTTTACTAAAGCCATGACGGCGTAAACCTTCAATATTCAATCCATACGGAGCAGCATTTTCTCCGGCAACTAAAGTGTACGGCAATATATCTTTACCTATTTTGGCGCACTTGGCTAAAAAGCTATATTTACCGATGCGGCAAAATTGGTGAACGGCACTAAAACCACTGAACACCACAAAATCTTCTACTTCAATATGACCCGCTAATGTAGCATTGTTAGCAAAAATTACATAATTACCCACAATACAGTCATGTGCAATATGCACATATGCCATAAATAAATTCCCATTACCAATGCGAGTGACTCCTCCACCTAATCCCGTACCACGATTTAGTGTCACGCATTCGCGAATAACATTATGATCACCAATTTCTAGCCACGTGGACTCACCCGCAAACTTTTTGTCCTGCGGGACCTCTCCAACGGAAGCAAATTGAAATATTTGGTTGTGCTTGCCAATTTTGGTTGGGCCATTGATAACCACATGCGGACCAATTTTTGTGCCTTCACCAACTTCCACCTCTGGGCCAATAACAGTGTATGGGCCTACTTGTACATCTGCGGCTAGGCGGGCTGTTGGATGAATGATAGCGGTTTCATGAATCATTTCGTCTGAAAATTCCTTGTGAGACTAGTAATGTCAGCAGTACAAGCAACTTCGCCAGCTACTTCTGCATGGGTTGTAAACTTCCACACATCTTTTTTATGCTTGTCTAATTTTACATGTAAATGTAACTGATCGCCCGGTTCAACTACGCGCTTAAAACGGCAATTTTCTAGACCAGCAAAATAAAAAACGGTATCTTTGTGCTTATTGGGCTCATAGTCATAGGTTTTAAAAACCAATATGGCACAAGCTTGTGCTAAACTTTCAACAATCAGTACGCCAGGCATAACGGGACGTTCAGGGAAATGTCCGGTAAAAAATGGCTCATTAAAAGTCACATTTTTTAGACCAACTAATGATTCTCCTGGGACAAAATCCACTATGCGATCCACTAAAAGAAATGGATAGCGATGCGGTAAACGGATTAAAACTTCATGTATATCAAAACCTGGTTCTGTCATTTTTTACTCTTTTAATTGTCTTTCCAATTTTTGTACACGTCTAGCAAGATCATCTAGATGCCAAAAGCGTACCACATTTTTTTTCCATTGACTATTCTCCATAACCCCAGTACCTGAAGAATAAGCAGTTCCTGGCTGATTTAGGGAATGGGTTACCATCGACATCCCTGTAATAGTGATATTATCAGCAATTTCAATATGCCCTGCAACACATGCTGCCCCGCCGATTAGACAATATTTACCAATACGTGCACTTCCCGCTAGTCCAACACATCCTGCAATCACCGTGTAGGCACCAATTTTTACATTGTGCGCTACTTGTACAAGATTGTCGATTTTTACGTGGTGCTCGATTATGGTATCTTCTACGGCACCGCGGTCTATGGTGGTATTTGCGCCTATTTCAACGTCATTTCCAATCTGCACTGTTCCTAGATGATGGATTTTTACCCACGTACCTTGTTGCTTATCGAATGCAAATCCAAAGCCATCGCTTCCGATCACCACGCCACTATGTATAGTAACGCGTTCTCCAATTTGGATCATATGATACAAAGTTACGTTTGGAAATATGACCGAGTCTGCACCAATTGTGACATCCTCACCAATAAAACTGCCAGCGCCTATGGTGGTATTGGCACCAATAGATACTCCATTACCAATCACTACATTCGGGCCTATGCTACAACTAGAATGTATATCTGTATCATTTCCAATGACTACTGTGGAATGAATACCTGGTGCAGGTTTGCTGGTTGTATCAAAATACTGAGTAATACGTGCGTATGAGGTATATGGACTAGGAACAATCAATGCATTGGTTTTACAATTATGTAAATCCGGTGCTGCTAAAATAACTGCTGAAGCATGCGTACCGGGTAAATACTTACGATAAAGAGGATTAGCTAAAAACGCGATCTGCCCGGGCTTTGCTTCTTGTAATGACGCAATTCCTGTAATTTGGCAATTTGCATCGCCATGAATTGTGCCACCGGTAATTTCAGCTAATTGCTCTAAGGTATAAATTTTGGGATTTTGTGTCATTCCAGATCTTTAAGTCATTTTAAAATGCCCTCACGGCATTTGCTGGGAACGGCTGTATCCTCTCCCCATAAGACTATGAGGAGAGGATGTAGAAGTAGATTACTTGGCTGCTTCTATTTTCTTAACTAAAGCGTCAGTTACATCATATTTTTCATCTGAATATAATACCGCGCCTTTTTGAACAACTAAGGCTAATTTCTTTTCAGTAGCGAGTTCTTTAGCAGCTGTTTGAACTTTCTCAATTAGCTTTTGAAATTCTTCATTGCCACGTTCGTTATAAACTTCACTGTATTCCACGCTAAGTTGTTGGAATTCCATTTGCTTTTCGGCAAATGATTCTTGTAGCTTTTCTAGTTCAGCTGCAGACATGATTTCAGCATCTTTGTCAAGTTTCTCACTTGTTTTTTGTAATTCTTCTTGCATAGTCATGAGTTTTTGCTGTTGATCTTTAAATTCTTTTTTAAGATCTTCTTCTATAGCAGGCTGGAATTGTTGAAATACTTTATTTCCATCTACTACAGCGATTGGAAGATCGTCCGCTAGAGCAACACTTGTCCAGCCAAAACCTACTACTAAACTTGCTGCAAAAATATTTAAAAGTTTATTTTTCATAGTTCATTATCCTGTTTCTAATATTATTTATACCTAGCCCTTAAACCACAGCGCATATGTTAACAAGTCACACTCCAATACGCAATCTTTATCCGCTGTTTTCAGCAATTTCCAGCGAATATGGATGATGTTTAATAAACCGCCCCTATCGTAAACTGGAATATTTGCGGTTGATCATGATCTTCCTCATTAAGTGGTAAACCTAAGCTAAATACTAAAGGACCTAAAGGCGATAACCACTGAACAGCTGTACCTGCAGAAAAACGCAGTCCACCATCATTATCCAGATCGGGTTCAGTGGTAAACACATTACCACCATCTAGAAACACTGAGGTTCGGATTGATTTATTATCACTAAAAAATGGCGTAGGGAAAATAATCTCAAACGACCCTGTGGTCATAATGTTACCACCAATCGGATTACCCAAGGAATCTAGAGGACCTAAGGTATTAATTTCATAACCACGCACCGAGCCAATACCACCCGCAAAATAGTTTAAATAGAACGGCAATGTAGATTCATTACCATATCCATCTCCATAACCTAAATCTAGGCGATAACTGGAAATAAAATCTCCAAATATAGGTAGATAATATTGTGTATTGGAACGTAATTTAAAATAGTCTAACGTTGAGCCAGGTGCTGCTACTTCTGCATTAAATCCTTGTTGCAAACCTTTTTCAGGAAATACCGCACGATTAAATGTGTTATAAGACCAGCCACCGATTAATTTATAACTATTAAAGCGATTTCCATACTCATCCACAAAGTTTTCCACTTGCTCGGAAACATAATCTTCAGAGGTTTTAATTAAAGTATTATCATAACCTACACCTGCATTTAAACGCTGGTTTGGAGTTAAGGGGATACCATACATCCAATTACCACCTAAGATATCGCGCGTATAGTTAGTAATGTTTAAATCTTCTTCATCAATATTTTGATAGTACACGTCTACACCACGGCTTACACCATCGATGGTATGGAACGGATCGGTATAAGCCAACCGGTAACGGGTATAACCGGTGCTTTGTTGAAAATCAAAACCAACTGACTTCCCTGTGCCTAAGAAGTTATTTTGTTCAATACCCGCATTAAAAATTAGATTATCTACTTGCGAATAACCCAGACCACCAGTTAGTCGTCCTGACATGCGCTCTTTTACGACCACGTCAATGTCGATTTGATCCGCTGTTCCAGGAACCGGGACAGTATCAATCTGCACTTCTTCAAAATAACCTGTGCGTAATAAATTACTGCGAGATTGTTCAATTAAACCACTCGAGGCCCAAGCAGATTCCATTTGCCAAATTTGTTGGCGCACAACTTCATCGCGGGTTACTTGGTTACCAAAAACATTAATTCGGCGCACATACACTCGCTTGCCAGGATCAACAAAGAATATGAGTTTTACTTGATCGGTATTTGGCTCTATTTCTGGAACTGGGTTTACTTTGGCAAATGCATACCCCTCATTACCTATGCGAATCGACATATAGTTGGCACTTTCTGTGACCATTCGTCTGGAATATAGCTCACCCTCTTTAACAAAAATGAACTTACGCAGCTCTTCTTCAGAAACAATGGTCTCGCCTACTATTTCAATATCACTGATAAAATACTGTTGTCCTTCATAAATATTAATGGTGATATAAATATCTTTTTTATCAGGAGTAATCGCTATCTGCGTAGATTCGATTTTGAAATCTAGATAGCCTTGATCAAAATAAAATGAACTTAAAACTTCTAAATCACCTTGCAAACGTTCCTTAGAGTACTGATCAGAGCCAGAAAACCAGGTGAACCAACCCGGTGTAGAAGATTCTATTTGTTCCAATAATTCTTCTTCGGTAAATACATGGTTACCCACAATATTTATCTGACGGATTTTTGCGGCTTGTCCCTCAGCAATCGTTATATCGATACCCACACGATTACGTTCTAATTCTTTAACTTGTGTATTGATGATAATGCCGTATTTACCATGGCTAAAATATTGTTGTTCCATTTCTTGCTCGACTCGTTCGAGCACAGAAGGATCGAACGTTTGGCCTTCAGCAATTCCTACATCTTTTAATGCAGTCAATAATTCTTCGGTATCAATATCATTATTTCCCGTTACTTTGATATAGCCAATGGCTGGACGTTCTACCACGGTAACAATTAGTGTGTCTCCATCACGAGATAAATTGATATCGCTAAAAAAACCTGTGCGATACAAGGTTCGAATAACATCTGAAGTTTCGAGGGTATCGAAAGTGTCGCCGACTTTGACGGGCAAATCATTATAAACCGTACCTACGTCTATGCGCTCTAAACCTATTACTCGAATATCGTTTACTACGAAAGTATCAGCCAAAACATAGGCACTGAATAAAAGACTGAAACTAATTAAAGCTCCAAGGATTTAAAAA
>JBIOEC010000086.1:0-5465 GCA_044445645.1 Gammaproteobacteria bacterium
CATTGATGTAGCACTGGTTGATTTTTCAGGCACTCTTCCACAGTTATTAGCTAGCCACGACCATCCTATACCAGAGGCCATGCGCCTAGCAGCATTAAACGCCACCCAACCTCGGCCAAATGAAGTCCACGAGTTGTTTGTACTAGACCACCAATATGGCCATTTATTTGCAGAAGCAACTTTAGCACTACTAAAAAAATCCCCAGTGGCCGCACATCAAGTGCGTGCTATTGGCAGTCATGGACAAACGATACGCCATCAGCCCAACCATCAATATCCTTATACGATACAAATCGGTGATCCGAATATTATTGCCGCCCTCACTGGAATTACCACAATTGCCGATTTCCGCCGACGAGATATCGCTAATGGAGGTCAAGGCGCACCTTTTGCCCCTATTTTTCATGCTCATGTACTTTCAGATGAGCAGGAAAATCGCGCGGTGGTGAATATCGGCGGGATCGCGAATGTGACTTTATTAGCTAAAGGTTCCCATCAAGCTCAACTAGGTTTTGATACAGGCCCAGGGAATGGCTTAATTGATAGCTGGATACAACGGCATTTAAATCAACCTTATGATAAAAATGGAGAATGGGCCGCACAAGGAACCGTAATAACTGAATTACTCGCTGCTTTGCTAGAACACCCTTATTTTCAACAAGCAGCTCCCAAAAGTACCGGTCGAGATCACTTTAATTTGCAGTGGCTAGAACAAACCATACAAGACTCAGGCTTTCAGAGAAGTGAAGAACTAGAGAATATCCAAGCGACATTAACTGAACTCACCGCCATTAGTATTGCTAATGCCATCCAACAGCTACCCATGCCCATCAATCGAATTATTTTATGCGGTGGTGGCGCGCATAACACTTATCTAGTCAAACGTATTCAAGCTCTAGCAGCCCCCATTCCTGTCAATATCAGTGACGAATTTGGGGTATCTGCAGATTGGCTAGAAGCCGAATTATTCGCGTGGCTTGCCCAGCAAACGCTACATAAACATCCTCTAGATTTAACCAAAGTCACGGGCGCTAGCAAACCGGCTATTCTGGGTGGAATATATTGGAGTTGAACAGGTTTAACCTAGAAATGAGCGGCTTTATCCATAAACAGTCGTAAACCAGATACGCCTTGCGCACCAAACCAGATGGCAGGGGATGTTAACCTCATATTCCCTGAAGCATACACTGGAAAATTTGTTTTATCGACCAGTTGATTAAATGCCGGCCAACCTAGGCCATTAGCTTCAGGATGAGAAGGCGTTGGAAAGACTGGAGAAAGTAGAGCAAAGTCAGTCTCAACTCGCGCAGCTTGGGCTAATTCATTGCTATCGTGGCAAGAAACTCCTAGCCAATAATTTTTAGGGATGGGGCGCTGCGCATAGGAAAATAATTGTTTACTATTTAGGTGTAAACCCGCAACGGCAAAGCGCTGCAGCCAATCAGGATTGCCATCGATAATAAGTTCAGCCTGATGTTGCGCGCACCATTCAGCAACTTGTGGAATCAAGCGCAGATATTCAACCTCTGACCAACCTTTAGCGCGAAATCGAATTAAACAATAGCCTAGTTGCAATACATGATTGATTTGCTGATAGAGTTGCGCTTCAGTTATAGCAGAGGTCAACACGTAATGTCGTGGTAAGCACACTGCATTTACTATGGGATAATTGGCTGCAGGAAAATCATAATTGGATAACTCTGCCAAGGGCACCCAACGTATGGGCTGCCCTTCCCGGCCATAAGGTTCGTTGTTAAATTCGATAACTTGCCACACATCTAAAATCACTCGCCTATCTCCATAGTCATGATGAATACGAATTAACGGCAATGCGCGCTGCACTTCAATGCCAAGCTCTTCATATAATTCCCGATTTAATGCTTGGCGAGGTGTTTCATATGCATCTACTTTTCCACCGGCGAACTCCCACTTCCCACCTTGATGCAAATGTTGCTGGCGCTGAGTTAAAAGAATTTCTTGTTTGGAGTTTTGGATCACTCCAACTGAAACATAAAGAGTGTTGGTCATAATTTGTTTTTTCACAGATTCAGTGTAGTGGATTTAAAAAACTTGTCCCCGCAGCAACTATAATGGTTGCTGCAGGAGTACAACCATGGCCATTCAGTGAAGAGTGAGTAAAATATTAAAAACGTCATTCCCGCTCTATTGATTGATTTGCAAAGCGTGATCTCACAGCGAGAATCTAGGACTGAGACCACTATTACATATACGAACTAGATTCCCGCTGTGAGATCATACTTTGCTGGTAAATCTGTAGAGCGGGAATGACGTTTTTAATATTTTACTCACTCTTCACTGAATGCCCCTGGAGGACAGACACTTTGGATATCAGCAGCAACTGCTAGAACTTATCTGAAGTGGCAATTTATCAATCCAGTTTCCCATGGCACTGTTTATATTTTTTGCCTGAGCCACAAGGACAAGGATCATTACGCCCTACTTTAGGTGCTACGCGCTGCTCTACTTTCTCCGCACGCGCCACAACTTCGGCATCTTCTTCTGGTTGCCCAGTCAAAACATTCATAGCAGCATCATGCTGCAAAACTAATTTATCTGGGAGAGTTTGCTGCCTACGCTCTTCCAGTTCCTGCACTTCTTGTGCTGGAGCTGCACGCGCATTGGTGAGCATACTAATAATTTGATACTCTAAACGAGCTATCATTTCTTGGAATAGATCAAAGGCTTCGCGTTTATATTCCTGCTTAGGATCTTTTTGCGCATACCCCCGCAAGCCGACACTTTGACGCAAATAATCCATCATACCCAAGTGCTCTTTCCAATGCTGATCTAATTGCTGAAGCATGATCACTTTTTCTAATTGTTGGATCACTGATTCCGGCACATTCTCATGTCGTTGCTGATAATTTGCGAGTATTTCATCCAGAACCCGTTGTTGAATCGCTGCTGCGTTTAAACTTGGTTCTTTTGCCAGCCAATCACGTATGTTGATAGTGGTCAGATTAAAGTCACGTTCTAACGCGGTTTGCAGACTATCTAAATCCCATTGCTCAATTAGACTTTGCGGTGGCACATAACGCTCAACCAATACATTTATCACTTTTTGTCGTAAGGTTACGATATTATCGCTCACCTGTTCTGCATGCATTAATTTATTGCGCAATTCATAAATTACACGACGTTGATCATTTGCTACATCATCAAATTCTAGTAGTTGTTTACGAATATCAAAGTTACGACCTTCTACTTTGCGTTGTGCATTTTCAATCGCACGAGATACCATCTTACTTTCAATCGCTTCGCCTTCTTCCATTCCTAATTTCTGCATCATCGAAGCTAAACGCGGAGAAGCAAAAATACGCATTAAACTATCTTCCAACGATAAATAAAACCGTGAAGATCCAGGATCACCTTGACGACCAGAACGGCCACGCAGCTGATTATCGATGCGACGAGATTCGTGACGCTCCGAGCCGATCACATGCAACCCACCGGCTGTTAATACTTGCTCATGATGTATTTTCCAATCATCTCGCAATTTCTGTTCTTCTTCAGCTGACAAACCACCTTCTTTTTGTGCACGCGCTGTAGCCAATTCCATTTCTAAATTTCCGCCTAATACGATATCCGTACCGCGACCAGCCATATTAGTTGCGATAGTGACCGCTCCTGGACGACCAGCTTCAGCAATAACGTGCGCTTCGCGTTCATGTTGTTTCGCATTTAACACCTGATGGGGGATTTTTTCTTTATTCAACACATCGGCTAAATATTCTGAAGTTTCGATCGAAGCGGTACCCACTAATATTGGTTGCTGACGCTCGCGGCATTCTCTGATATCTTTAATAACCGCATCATACTTTTCCTTTTCTGTTAAAAACACTAAATCAGCCAGATCTTGGCGTTTTTTAGGTTTGTTGGAAGGGATAACGACCACTTCTAGATTATAAATATGCTTAAATTCATAGGCTTCGGTATCTGCAGTTCCCGTCATCCCGCTTAATTTTTGATATAAACGAAAATAATTTTGGAAAGTGATCGATGCCAGCGTTTGATTTTCCTGTTGAATTTTCACTCCTTCTTTGGCCTCAATTGCTTGATGCAAACCATCCGACCAACGGCGACCTTGCATAGTGCGTCCAGTATGTTCATCCACAATAATCACTTCATTATTGCGCACAATATATTGCACATCACGCTGAAATAAATTATGAGCCCGCAGCGCTGCAAGTAAATGATGCAAAATACTGATATTTACCGAATCATATAAGCCGGTATCAGGAGCGAGTAATCCTGCCGCATGCAATATTTCTTCTGCATGCTGATGGCCATACTCAGTTAAAAATACATGGCGGGATTGTTCATCTATAGTAAAATCACCGGATTCAGTGTTTATTTCCGGATTTGTGTTGTCTGGATTTTCTGCTTTTTGTTTTTTCAACTGATGAATAATTTCATTGATGCGACGATATAAATCAGAGCTATCTTCTGCAGGACCGGAAATAATCAACGGAGTTCGTGCCTCATCGATTAAGATAGAATCCACTTCATCCACGATAGCAAAATTCAAACCACGCTGTACTTGATCTTTTGCACTAAATGCCATGTTATCGCGCAAATAGTCAAAACCAAATTCATTATTGGTACCGTAAGTAATATCAGCTTGATACGCTTCTTGTTTCAATGTACGATCTAATCGTGGCAAATTCACCCCAACCTTTAATCCCAAAAATTCGTAGATCGGGCTCATCCACTCGGCATCACGTTGAGCTAAATAGTCATTAACCGTTACCACGTGCACACCTTTACCAGACAAGGCATTTAAATAGGCCGCTAATGTAGCCACTAATGTTTTACCTTCACCGGTATGCATTTCTGCAATTTTACCTTGATGTAAGGTCATTCCCCCGATCAATTGCACATCGAAGTGACGTAAACCCAAGGTACGCTTACTGGCTTCACGTACTGTTGCAAATGCTTCAGGTAAAATTTCTTCTAATGTTGCACCTTTAGCGATACGTTCACGAAATTGCAACGTGTTAGACTGTAACTCCGCATCAGATAACTGTTGATATTTAGGTTCCAGCGCATTAATTTCCGCCACCTTTTTTTGCATGCTTTTAATTAACCGTTGATTATGGCTACCGAATAATAATTTTAATAATGCGTTGAACATAGTTTTATTTTCCTAATTTTAAAAATCCGTATCCACTTATATGGTACCAGAAACTTGAAGAACTTGGGCCAAATAGCATTACTACAGCAGAGCAAGATCATCTAAAATTATTGCCAGAAAACTCAAAAAATCCGTCATTCTCGCTGAGCAAAGACTTCTACGAAGTCAGATCTCACAGCGGGAATCTAGTTCTAAGACCACTAGGATCCTTTTGTACTACATTCCCGCTGTGTGATCTGACTTCGTAGAAGTCTTTGCTCAGCGAGAATGACGCTGTCGATAATTTAGATGCGTTTACCCTGATCACTAC
>JBIOEC010000087.1:0-5436 GCA_044445645.1 Gammaproteobacteria bacterium
TATGGCCATGGAACTCAGTAATGAAGCGGCCGTAGCAGATTTTGCCGCCGAAATGGATGCTTCAGAACAGCAAAGCGAAAGCATGAAAGATCTGCCTAGCTTAGAGATGGATCCATCCCAAATGAACATGGATAGCGTAGTCGAAGTTACCATGGTCGACTACATGGTCCAGCAAGCTCAAGGCGATGGACCTGCTGCTGCTCAAATTCAAGTTAATAACGATGGTACCATGAGTATCACAGCGCAAGGTGTAGAGGCATTTGCGCAAAGTTTTCCAGAGTTAGCGGCCCAAAATGGCGGAGCCCAGGGAATTTATAGTCAGGTTAGTGCTTCTGCCGCTAATACTGCCAATGCATCCGCAGCAACGGCAGGCGCTGCAACAGCCTCAGCTGCAACAGCAGGAGCCGCAACAGCCAGCAATGCAAGTCCAACCGCTACCCAAAATACCAGCGCGCAAGTAACAGCCCAAATGGGTGATATTATTGCCAGAGGTTCAGCTGCTTCCACACTTGCTGCTGCAGCCGCCATGGTAGCCGCTGCTAATGTCGCGCCTGCCCAATCGGCTGTTCAACCGCAAGTAGCTTCGCAAAGTAGTAGTGTCACCTTGAGCATGGGTAGATAGTTATATTCCCCAGCCTGAGGTGATAGGAAACCGTCGTTCGCGAATAAATGCACCCTCAGTTACCTTAGGCCCTGGCGCACCTTGTCGGCGTTTGTATTCATTCCTGTCTACTTTCTTAATAACTTCAATCACTAAATCAGGTTCAAATCCTGCAGCAACAATTTCGTCCACGCTTTGGCGCTGTTCTACATAACGCGCAATAATTTCATCTAATATTTCATAAGGCGGCAGGCTATCTTGATCATACTGATTAGAAGCTAATTCTGCACTAGGCGCCCGTTCGATTACCCTGGGCGGAATAACTAGCTTCAAAGTATTACGGTAATGCGCTAGGCGATATACCCAGGTTTTTAAAACATCCTTTAATATTGCGTATGCCCCTAAGATATCGCCATATAAAGTACCATATCCCATAGCTAATTCACTTTTATTTGAAGTGCCTATCACTATTCGATTATATTTATTAGCTAATGCCATTAACAAACTTCCACGACAACGCGATTGAAGATTTTCTTCAGTGACATCCGCAGGCAAATCACCAAAAAAAGGTTTAAGGGTAGATAAAAATTCTCCAAACAAAGGTTCGATACTAATTTCCAAAAACTCTACATGCATAGTCTGTGCCTGTATTTTTGCATCAAGCACACTTATCTCCGCTGTATAACGTGATGGCATGCTCACGGCCATTACTCGCTCAGCACCTAACGCATCCACCGCAATAGCCAGTGATAAAGCGGAGTCTATTCCACCCGATAAACCAATGATTACCCCTTTGATTTTATTTTTTTCGACATAATCACGCAGGCCCAACATCAACGCTTGATACAAAAGCCCATCTAATGACGGCATAGGTTGTAAAAATGGAGGATCAACTAATTGCAAAGTTTGCTTGGCTTTTTTACTTGCGGTTAATTCATATAAATGTTCATGAAAAAAATCTGCCCGCCAAGTCAATTTTCCATGTTCGTCTACCCAACATGCACCACCATCAAAAATTAAATCATCTTGTGCCGCCATTGCATTCACATACAACATTGGACAATGCAGCTCTTGTGCATGCTGGCTCAATAATTGTAAACGTTGCTCAAACTTGGTCAAACTAAAAGGTGAGGCGTTAATCACCACAACGGCATCTAATTTTTCTTTAGCTAAACACCGCACAGGCCCGGCATGCCAAATATCTTCGCAAATGAGTAATCCAAAACGAATACCTTTTACCGTAATGATCGCAGACTGATCACCGGGAGTAAAATAACGCTTTTCATCAAACACTCCATAATTGGGTAATTCCTGTTTATGATAAGTGAGAATTTGCTCACCATTTTTAAATACAGCCAATGCATTATAAATTTTATCTGCAACATAATGCGGGAATCCAACCAGAACAGTTAACTGAGGATATTCTTGAGTAGCAACTCTAATTTGTTCGATTTCATCAAGAATTTCTTGTTGAAAATCCGGTTGCAATAATAAATCCTCTGGAGGATAACCAGATAATGCCAACTCAGGAAAAATGCACACATCTGCCATACCTGCTTGTGCTAGGGTATGTATGATTTTTTTTGCATTCTCTTGCACATTACCTACGCTAAAATTCTTTTGTGCCACTGCAATTTTAATTTGCTCAACCATTTAACATCCTATTTATCAAAATTTCATTGCTAGCGGGTCCCATTAACAAACCATTGCGAAAATGTCCCGCATTTATCCATAAATTATCTATCCCCGCCACTTTTCCTATCCACGGAATCCCTTGCGGCGAACCAGGGCGTAATCCGGCCCAATGTTTTACTACTGGATATGCTGCTAAAGCTGGCACCAGTGATAAAGCCATTTGATATAACTCGGCATACATCTGCTCTGTAGTGCTGATATCAAAGCCCACATCTTCCATCGAGCTACCAGCCAAAATATAGCCATCCAGACGTGGAATTAAATAACGTCCTTGACTTACAATCATGCATGGCAGCAATTCTGCCGGAGCTTGCCATAACAACATCTGCCCACGCATTGGAAAAATAGGAAACTCTACTGGTAATTGTTCTAATAATAGTCCACTCCAAGCGCCAGCTGCAATAACCACCTCTTCTGCAGCAATATATCCCGTTGAGGTCTGCACTCCAATAATTTTACTATTTTTTTCTACGCAGTTTTGCACTTCACACAGCCGCCGTTGGATATTTAGATTTTGTTGTATGCTAGCATCCAAGGCTTTTAGTAATCGAGGATTACGCACTTGGGCTACTGTAGGTAACCAAATACCTGCCTTGTTTCCTGAAGCTAACGCTGGCACCAAGGTGTTAATCTGTTCTGGTAATAATAATTGTAGCGGAAAATGGTAATTCTGGGCCCATTGCGCAGCTTGTAAGTATTCATCGCTCTCTAAAGTTAAAATACCTGAAGTGTACCACTGCGCATCTATTCCAGTTTCGATTAAAAGTTCCTGCACTAAACCGGGATACAATGCATAAGAGCGCTTCATTAAGGATAGTATTTCTGCACTGGAACGCCACGGGTAAATGGGCATAGCCATCCCTCCCCCGGCCCAAGATGCCCGGTTTTCGGCGTCTTGAGTTTTTTCTATGAGTATCACCTGCCGTCCAGCACGTGCCAGCGAACGTGCGCATAACAAGCCAATGATTCCTGCGCCAATGACCACTGTAGTCATACCACTTGACCTCATCTTAATATTTTATTAATATTTATTCTATATTCAAAGCATATGAGGCATATTCTACCATGAATGGCTTTTCCTTGATCGAATGCATCGCTACCCTTCTCTGTATCGCCATAATAGGGCTTATCGCTTTGAGCACGAATACTATGTGGTTACAAAAACAACGCAGCCAAACCTTCATCGCGCAACTGGTACATGACTTACAGTTTGCGCGTCAACAAGCCATTCTGCGCAATACACTGATAAGTCTTTGCCCTACGCATAATTTCATCACCTGTATGGACAATAATGATTGGACTCAAGGTTATTTAATCTATACCCAGCATGACGAACGTTTAATTATCCGCAAGCAACAGACAGGCACACTGACTAATTCGCGTACACTCGTACAATTTGCTCCCGATGGATTTTCCCATAGCACAAATAGTACCTTTATTTATACTCTAGGAGAAATTGAGCACCGTGTCATTATTAACTTACAAGGACGCATCCGTGTTGAATAACGGATTTTCATTATTAGAACTGCTCATCGTATTGATACTGATTGGCATACTTAGTGTTGCAGCATTTAGCAGTTATCAGCATATTACCTTAAAAGCTCGGCGCCTCGATGCTCAAACCACTTTATTGAATTATCATACGCAGTTGCAGAAATGCTTTATGACTGAGCATAACTATACAACATGCATTCAACAATTTAACTTAGAAGCTTCACAAAATTCATTGGAGAACTTCTATAAAATTCAGGCCATACAAATAGAAATAACCGACTATACCCTGCAAGCTTTAGCCCAAGGTACTCAACAACAAGATGAGAGTTGTTATCGGTTCACTCTAGACCATTTTTTGCAACGTTTAGCCTATGACCAAAATGGGAATACTCAGCCACATTGTTGGTATTAAGAACGCTTGCAGCTTTGCTACAGGCCTCGTAAAAACAAGGAAGCGGTTCCTCGCCGGGAATTGCTGAGCTGGGCTGGTGTTGAATGGCAGCAGTGGTATAATACCGGTTCTTATAACAAGAATAGGCATAATTTATGGAATATTTCGCACAGTATGGTTTGTTTTTTGCAAAAACTTTGACCCTTGTCCTAGCATTCGCCGTTGTTTTTATCTTGATCGTAGTAATCAGCCGCAAACGAACTCATGAGGGCCAACTCTCAATCAAACATTTAAATGAACACTATGATGAGTTATCGCATTCTATTAAAGAAAATATTTTATCTAAAACAGAATGGCAAGCAGCAAAGAAAGCTGAAAAAAAACATAAAAAAGCCGCTCGTGCTAATAAGGAATCCAAAAAGCGTATTTTTGTTCTGAAATTTAATGGTGATTTGCAAGCAAATGCAGTTAATCGACTACGTGAAGAAGTCACGGCATTACTACTGGTAGCTACGCCGCAAGATGAAGTACTAGTAAAAATTGACAGCCCCGGTGGAGTAGTCAGTGGGTATGGTTTAGCCGCATCACAATTACTCCGCATTCGTGAACATAATATTCCACTTATCGCCGCTATCGATAAAGTAGCAGCGAGTGGCGGCTATATGATGGCTTGCGTAGCTTCTGAAATCATCGCCGCCCCCTTTGCCATTATCGGTTCAATTGGTGTAGTGGCTCAGTTACCCAATTTTCATCGTTTACTCAAAAAACACAATATCGACTTTGAACAAATTACAGCAGGTGAATACAAACGCACTCTAACGATGTTTGGCGAAAACACTTCCAAAGCCCGCGCCAAAGTACAAGAAGAAGTGGATGAAACCCATGATATATTTAAACACTTTGTCCACCAACATCGTCCTCAAGTCGATATTAGTGCCGTAGCAACTGGCGAATATTGGTTAGCATCACGCGCTTTACACTTGAGATTAGTAGACTCCTTAACGACCAGTGATGAGTATTTATTGCGAGAATACGCCAGTAAAGATATTTATGATGTTAGCTTCATTCAAAAACCCAAGCTAATGGAAAAATTACAAGGTGGGATTGAAAATAGTTTATCGCGATTAATGAATTGGTTTTGAACAGCAATTCCCGGCGAAGTTTCGCCGTGAACTGCTTCCTTGTTTTTACGCTGCGCGCGGCAGAGCCGCACTCAGCGGTTAAGGGGGAGAGCTGCGCGTCTCCCCCTTAACAA